>MKVH01000014.1 GCA_001899175.1 Candidatus Kapaibacterium thiocyanatum
AACGGCAAGGAGAACGACAACGATGTGAAGGGAGAAGGGAACCAGCAGGACTATGGCTTCCGGATCTATGATCCGCGCGTGGCAAGGTTCCTGAGTGTGGACCCCTTGACGAAGAACTATCCGTGGTATACGCCGTATCAGTTCGCCGGGAACACACCGATTCAGGCTATCGACCTTGACGGATTGGAACCCGTATCACCGGATAATCCGAACATCAATTCAGGTAACAGGTGGCGAACGTTCGCAATCGATGGGGCCTATCAAGGGACGGGTGGAGATAAGGCGTTCTTCAACAGTAAACCGATTACTGGTGCTGAGATGACACCTGCTAGTCCTGATGTATTCTTTGGAAATGATCGCACCGAAGGACAGGGGCGCTATGTAACGGGAGGAAGCGTTACGGTAGTTGATGAATCCACATTTAACTCTGAGAAAGAGCTTGTGAATGGACTGCTTGGAAACTTTATCTGGGGCCATGGATCTGAGAGTTACGCATTTCCGGAGAATGGGAAAGCGGCTAGCTATTTGAGAGGATCGATCATGGTTGGAGAAGGACTTGCCAAGTGGAATCGGAACGGTAGGAAGAATAGTGAGTATCCCTGGGTGATGGATTTCAGGGGAGAGATTAACGTTGATGTTCGTTCTGGTCTGTACAGCCTCGAGCATTTCATAGGCTCTGCCCGATTGCGGATCACAACGGTCAATGCAGATCAAGTTCGTGTCGAGATTTTCAATGTGACAAGTCTGTCGTCTGGAGACTTAGCTAAGGAAGGTGGATTTTCGCCATTAATGTCTGTTCCTCGTCAAGGTGATAATCTTCATGCAGACTACTCAAATGTTAGTCAGTACTTTAACATGACATTTACGATGAGTCAGGTCAATGGGTTGCTGAAGAAGTACGATCCTGCCCTTAAGGAGAAATGACATCATGTTATCTACTACGAGATGGGTAGTGCAATGCGCTACGGTTGTTTGCCTTGTTGTACTCTGTTCCTGTATTCGGGATGTATCGGATGAAGTTGCTGGATTGTATATACCAGCAACTCGCTGCGACTCGCTAGTATTGCATAGAGTGGATTGGCTTAGATTATCTCGCGATCAACGTGCAGTGCTAGGACGTGGGCGTGATTCTTGTTCAGGAACATGGAAAGCTTATGATGACGGTGATCATGCCATGTGTGAAGTACAAATTGGTGATACCTTAGGTTATGAATTCTACGTCGGATACGATACTGTGAGGAGAACATCTCAACTGAGATTGGCATATCCTGAGGGATATGGAATGGAGAAATGTTCTACACTTTACCGTGCCAAGTAGGCGGAGTTCGAAGGGCTTCGTGCCGCTCGTCGGTGTCAATGCCGTGCGTACGAACCGTCCTGCCCACACGATGGTGACGAAGTATGCGTGGAACTCGGTGGGGCAGCTCGTCAAGGAGCAGACGCCGGACGGCGGGGTGACGCAGTTCTGGTACAACACCGCGGGCCAGCTCCGTGTGACGCAGAAGGCAAACCAGAGCGGGAAGTTCGTGGTGACGGACTATGACGATCTCGGCCGGATCGTCCGCACGTGCGAAGTGACGTCGGGCTCGTCGGGCCAGACGCTGGCCGACCTGACGTCGTCCGCCTCCGGCGCGTATCATGTCGAGACGACGTATTCCACGGCCGCGACGCTGCCGTCGCCGTATGCTTCCCTCACGCAACGCTACCTGCTGAACCGCGTGAGCACTGCGGTGACGGACGAGGACGGCAATGCCGGCACGACGGACGACCGGGTGACGACGTACTATTCGTACGACTCGCACGGGAACGTGGAATGGGTGGTGAGCGCCCTTCCCGGCATGACGTCGCCGGTGAAGGTGGAGTACGAGTACGACCTCATCACCGGGAAGGTGGTGCAGATGAACTATCAGCGCGGGTATCAGGACCGATACTTCGTGAAGTACGCCTACGATGCGGACCTGCGGGTGACGGACGTGAAGACGAGTACGGACAGCGTGATCTGGGAGAAGGATGCGGGCTACGCGTACTATGCCCATGGTCCCTTGAAGCGTCTGGAGCTCGGACAGGAGAAGGTCTCGGGTGTGGATCATGCATACACGATCCACGGCTGGCTGAAGGGTATCAACCATCCTTCCCTCGATAACTCCAACGACCTCGGCAACGACGGAGGCAGTGGCAGCGACTATCCGAAGGACGCCTTCGGGATGACGCTGTGGTACTATGCGAACGACTTCGTGAAGAGCGGTTCGCCGTACGAGCAGGGCAACGGCTGGTCGTACACACCGACGAGTCTGTACAACGGCAACATCGCGGGCTGGATTCACAGCGCCCGTGACATCAACGGTACACCGACCAGGGCATTGGCGGAGCTGTATGGCTACGACTATCTGAACCGGATCGTAGCGGACACGGGCGTGAACCGCGCGACCGGCGGCACGTCGTGGGACAGCAAGCCTGCGGGTCTGGGAGCATTGGGTTCGGCATACACGTACGATCCGAACGGGAACCTGAAGACGGTGGTACGACTCGATGCAGCAGCACAGAGCGTCGATAACCTGACGTATACGATGGCGGCGAGCACGAACAACCTTCTGGACAAGGTCGTGGACGGTACGACGGCAGCGGCGTCCTCGTACACGAACGACCTCGACGAAACACAGGCGAACGGCAACTACGCCTACGACGCCATCGGGAATCTGACGAAGGATGTGGCGGCAGGTATTTCGACCGGCGGTATCCAATGGACGCCATACGGGAAGATCAGGCAGATCACGAATGCGACGTACCGTATCGAATACCTGTATGACGCGATGGGCAACCGTGTGCGTCAGAAGCGTACGAAGCTGTCGGACAACACGTACGTAACCACGTACTACGGAAGAGACGCTTCCGGCAAGAACGTCATTGGGACGTACGAGAAGATCGGAACGGGCAGTACGGTCCTGAAGGAAGTACCGCTCTACGGGTCATCGAGACTCGGCATCCTGAGACCGAACGCTACGCAAAGCACGACGGCGATCACACCTCCGGCCGTCTATACCCGCACACTCGGCAAGAAGGAGTATGAGATCACAGATCACCTGGGTAACGTGCGTGTCTCGGTCAGTGACAGGCTCGTCAAACCCGGCTCCGACTGGCTGAATGATGTGAAGATGCAGACGGACTACTTCCCGTACGGTATGCAGCGCGAGGACCGCAACGACAACGTGGCGGGGTACCGGTATGGCTACAACGGCAAGGAGAACGACAACGACGTGAAGGGTGAGGGGAACCAGCAGGACTATGGCTTCCGGATCTATGATCCGAGGGTGGCGAGGTTCCTGAGTGTCGATCCCCTGACGGCGGACTATCCGTGGTATACGCCGTATCAATTTGCGGGTAACACGCCTATCCAAGCTGTTGATCTTGATGGGTTGGAGGAATGGTACTATATGAATGGGGCAAGAGCGCCATTTACGGGACCTCTATCTCCACAAGCACGTCAACGGGAGAGAGTAGTATCTGCTGAAGATGTCGCTAATGCCACAATAATGAGTGCTTCTGTACAAGGGCTTCGAGCTAGTAGCGCTCTTGCAGTTCGATTAAACTACATTGAAGCAGCTGCAAAACTACGTGAACGTACGCCTGCAAATATTGCGCTTCGGGACCAACTTGTTGTTGATACTAGGTCTGTAACTCCTGTTGAATATGCGAAAACTGCAGAGGTGATTAAACCTAGGGAATCATTGGGGCGCAAAACCAGTAATCCGGCTAAGACAAACTCCATGGTCGATGGTGCAATGGCGGCGACTGGAAGAATTGGTAAGGGATTGATGATACTAGGAGCAGTTAATAGCGCTGTCAATATCGCCAACGCTGATGACAAGCCAGTACAGGTTGCATATGAAGCAGCGGGATGGGGTGGTGCGATGGCGGGTGCGGAGATTGGAGCAGAAGTTGGAGCCACAGTAGGTACCGTTGGTGGTCCTAAAGGCATGGTTGTCGGCGGCTTTGGCGGTGCTTTGGTAGGTGGATTCCTTGGTGGCATGCTCGGCGAACGGTTTGCTCGAGAGTTGTTTCCTGAAACGGAGTCAAATAGTTTTGTCGGGCAGAAGGAAAATGCTTGGGTTCCTGTACGGGATGCAACGTCGGTATCTCCCCCTTTTCTGCAACCTAAATAGGGCTAGTGATGAGAACCTTGTTGTATCGCTTTGCACGACTACGAGCAACCTGTCGTAGGAACAGACGAGCTGAGCAGGCTTATAGATCGTGGAGTGCAGAAAGTTGTGGCGACCGGGTTGCAGTATTAATGGGCCCAACCGTGTTTCGAATAGCAGGAAGGGTATACATGAAATCACAGCCTGTCATTGTACGAGCAGTGGATTCAGATAGCACTAGCGAGAATTCTCGGCAAACGACAACGCTGGAGATTGTATTCAGGAACGGCAAACGTATGCATATCGTATTTGATGGTAGCGATATGGACATTGATCCATGGTTCCTCCTCGATATTGTTTCTGTTTCTATGTTAGAGAACTGACGCCTACGACGCGATCGGCAATCTCACCAAGGATGTGGCGGCAGGTATCGCCGCGAACGGCATCGTATGGACGCCGTACGGAAAGATCAGGCAGATCACGAATGCGACGTATCGTATCGAATACCTGTACGACGCGATGGGCAACCGTGTGCGTCAGAAGCGTACGAAGCTGTCGGACAACACGTACGTAACCACGTACTCGGCAGAGACGCGTCGGGGAAGAACGTCATTGGGACGTACGAGAAGATCGGAACGGGCAGTACGGTCCTGAAGGAAGTGCCGCTCTACGGGTCAACGAGGCTCGGCATCCTGCGTCCGAACGCGGCACAGTCGACTACGGCGATCACACCTCCGGCGGTGTACACGAGAAGCCTTGGCCGCAAGGAATACGAGCTGACGGATCACCTGGGTAACGTGCGTGTCTCGGTCAGTGACAGGCTCGTCAAACCCGGCTCCGACTGGCTGAATGATGTGAAGACGCAGACGGACTACTTCCCATTCGGGATGCAGCGCGAGGACCGCAACGACAACGTGGCGGGGTACCGGTATGGGTACAACGGCAAGGAGAACGACAACGATGTGAAGGGTGAGGGGAACCAGCAGGACTATGGCTTCCGGATCTATGATCCGCGCATCGCAAGGTTCCTGAGTGTGGACCCGCTCACGGCAGGCTTCCCGATGCTGACGCCGTATCAGTTCGCTTCGAACAGGCCGATCGATGGGGTAGATTTGGACGGGAAGGAATATGACAACTTCATGTCCATGTTCAAAAAGCCGGGCGATCTCAGGATTCAGTTGCCGAATGTCCAGACCGCGCAGCGTCAACACTATAGCATTACCGTTGCTGATTCGAAGAAGTCATTCCAGAATCTTAAGAAGGACTTCATACAATCGGCCGATTATATGTTGTCCAATGATAAGGCCGACTTCAACAAGCCAGTTGACGGTGAAGGTAATCCTGCTGGAAATCTGGCAGCAGGTAAGTTCGTTCATATCAATATCAATGGCCCCCAGAACGATTCCTGGGTCAAGGTTGTCGATATTCATGAACAGATGAACTACTTGTCCTTTACCTTTGTGACATTGGAAGGACATGTTGAGGCTGGAAGAATCACCTTCAGATTGTATGATCTTGGAGATAATAAGATCCAGTTTACGATCAATAGTATCTCCGACGTGGATATGACTTTGGCTCCGGAAGGGACATCTCGTGAGAAGCAACGAGAATCGTGGCGCAATGTATTAGAGCGATTCCGTGATCACACGTCAGGCAAGGTGGTGCAATGGAGTGATCAACCGAGCCCTGTGAAACCCTCGGATAATTTGCCAGCTGGACAAACTAACGGATCATCAAGTCAGACAGCACCTAATTGGTCAGTGTCAGAACGAAAGCCAGACTAGTGATGTCACACGATTACACATTCGGATACCTAATCCCTGCCGTATTACTGTTGGGGTGGTTATTCATAAGACGTGCAAGGCTGAGATCAATGCTTGGCCTTGGGCAAGTTCTGCTTGAGGTGATTCCGATTCAGTTAGTATACTTCTTGCTGACATACTTCATCTCAATGGAAGATTATCTCGAAATAAGTTCGGCACCGTCTTCTGTTCTTGTATTAACAGCTATGTATTCAATTGGTGTTGTTCCCTTTTTTGTTATTGTACTAATTCTCGAATGGCGACGGCGATCACGCTGATCGTCAACGGCACGGCCGCTGCGGGTGCCGCGGAACGGTAGTGTTCCAATATGTTGATACTGGGCCATGGCCTCCAGAAAACCGCATGAATGCTGGCTACGCGACCTGCTCATGGATCCCCGGACCAAGGCATAGGTAGTCCTGACATTACTTACCAGGGGCGCTCTGAGGTCCTACATCGTGCCTCATCTGAACCTCGTGTTCCAATATGTGGATGAGTTTCGCTGGAGTATGACTGCCTTGAAACGCATGGAGCTCGGTCGAGAGGAGGTCTCTGGTGTTGGTAGCGTTCCAGAATATTGATACTGCCCAACGATCTCATGCAACCCGCATGAACACTGGTATCCTGTCATTGCCATGGTGTTGGAACATGACAACGGTATACTGGATCAAGACCCATTCTTGGTCATCTCATCACGCTGCATCCAACCCTCGTGTTCCAGTACGTCGATGATGCTCCAGGCCGGTCATCCGTCGTGAGCCCCAGTGGTGGAGGCTGCGAGTACCGTTTCGGAGTATCGGTATGCGCTATACGAAGGGAATACGTTTCGGTATCGTATCGTCAGTCCAGCACGGTGATGATGCTCCACGACGTACTCCGTAAGTTCCGTCATGCCTCACAGATGTTCCATCGTGAACGATCGATGAACGCATTGTCGTATTCCGATATGATGACGTCGTACCATGGTCGATGTCGTGCTAGCACCATGACGGTATGGGATTTATGCGCTCTCAGTTGATAATGATCAATGATGGAATGTACCTCCTTCGAAAAAAAAAGTTCGCGCTTCATGTAACCTTCGAGCCCATTCACAATTATGTAGCCTAATCCGTCGAACGTAACTCGAAGGATGTCGCAACAAGATGGCATCGGATTGTGTTCAATAGACAATGTTCTGAACAACGATCGTAGAGGGTATGTTGCGCCTTCTTCCGGCTGTGGTGCATCGGGGTAGTGCGATGGAAGGCTGGGGTGTTGGTGAGGGTCAACCTATCGAAGCCGAGGAAGAGGAGCATGATGTCACGAGCTTTTACCGGACATGGCAGTGGGAGGCGTGCGCTCGTACCACTGATATGTCTATTGTTCCAGGGATCCGTACTGCTGCATTCGCAGTCGACGGAAGCGTTGCCGGAAAGCCTATCTGCTCGGCCCACGATGGCCGCGGATACCATCCGTATCTATGACGATGCGTCCGTTGCCGGCTACTATACATCGAGCAGTATCCACCGTCATATCCAGCGATACCGCCTGCCATCAGGCACGCTGATCCATGGCGTACTCGTCGATCTCGACGGGTCGATCGCGGAGAAGGCGGGGACGCTCCATGTCTACGGACATGAAGGCGGTTATACCGTTCCGTACTTCCGGAAATCACTCGTCGCTCCCTATGCGTTCGCGAAAACGGAACGCGGACGCCAGACCGTGCGTGTGACCTTCCCGTCGCCGGTTACGGTGAACGAAGGACAGATCTTCATCAGCGTCGAGAATCTCGCGGACGAGATCCGTCCGCTCACCGATCAGGTGAAGCGTACTCCCTACTGTACGGAGACGAGCGGGATCGATCGCTTCGATCAGATTCTCGGTCATGAAGACGGACGCTGGGAGACGGGACCGTATGCGTTCCGCTATATGCTCCTGTGCGATCTTCCCGACGCATATACACCGATGTTCCTGCGAGACACGACGGTCGACGACGGCTATGGTCTCGCATCGACGATGACGAAGTACATCTCGTGCGGGGATGTCGACGGTGACGGCGATATCGACATCGCCGCAGGCGGAATGCTGCACCTCAACGAGGGCGGCACCTTGCTTCCGTTCGAACTTCAATCCGATACGACGACCGGTCGCGGTCCCGTCGTCTTCCACGATGCGGATGGTGACGGCCGCATGGACGTCGTCATCCTGCCCGGTGGTGGAAAGCAGTTCATCGATGTCTGGACCCTGCGTAACGGTCGCAGCTTCGGGCGTCTGGGCTCGACGAAGGCCCTGCAACTGTCGAACGTCACGACGACGCTTCGTGCCGATGTCGACGGTGACGGATGGACCGATCTCGTCGTCGGAGGTACTGATGCCGCAGGCAAGACCGCCGTCGGAGTACTCGCGGGCGGGAAGACAGGACGCATCGGTGCGTTCGATATCATCTCATGGAGCAAGGGACTACCCGATGGCGGGGTGACGATGTGCCTGGCGGGAATGAAGGACGACGGAGCGATGGACATCCTTCTCCGCACGTCGGACGGCTCATTGCGTACGTTCACGACGGGCAGCCATTACGATGACGACAAAGCATTGCGTGTCCGTCTGCCACGACAGGCTATCGATGGCGGGCTTGCAGGATTGACAGTGGTATCGTCCCACGAAGGGCGGATCGGGGAGCGTGGTGGTGATCACCGCTCTGTAGTGCTGCCCACGACGTTCGGTTACGCGAACGCATTCACCGATCGGGAGCATCCGCTCGCGACGATGACAATGACCGACGAACGCGGATCGACGCAGCCCTCGATGATCCGTGACGCACTGTTCGAACAGTCGCTGTCCGGCTGTGCGAGCGGCGATCTGGACAATGACGGATTCATCGATCTGGTGCTCGGTCAGCGTGGACAGTGTCGAATGGTGCGCGTTCTCTTCGGTAACGGCGATGGTACGTACGTCGACGGTACGGATCGTACCGGACTTGACAGCCTCGACGACGTCGATGATGCCGCGCTTGCGGATCTCGACGGCGACGGACGCCTGGATATCGTCGTCCAGCGTCGCGGCCGAACGGAAGTATACCGCAACAAGAGCACGAACAACAACGGAGCGACGCTTGATATCCGTTCGCAACGCATGGGGAATACCATCGGCGCCGACGTCGTGGTGCATCTGTCCGATGGCAGAACGATCCGTCGTACGAGCGTAAGTGGACGGGGCTTGAACATCCAGGAGCCGCCGCTCGTCCACATAGGAATGGGCGATGCGACGATCGATTCCGTCGAGATCCGCTGGCCGTATCCGGATGCGAGGACCTCGCGTCATGGTGTATCGGCGGCGTCAGGACGTACGACGCTGACGGGTTCGTCGGAGAGCGGTGCCACGACGACCTTCACGCTGTCATCCGTGCGAAGGGCACAGGGTCTTGAGATCATGGTGAAGAGAACGTCGAACGATCCATCGCCGCTGAAGCTGCAGGTGATGGCCGTCGATGGCGGTACCGTCGCGACACTTTGCGATGAAATCGTTTCCGAGGAAGCGTATCGAACCGTGTGGACGTATGTGGATGGGCAGGGAACGCCTGTCTCGAGCGGCATGTACGTCGTGGTGTGTACACTCGGTGGTGTGGTGCAGACGCTGACGACGACAACGATCAAGTAGACAACGGAAATGCCGGATTACCGGATGCCGGATGGCATTCGAACGGGTGAATCGTGTGGTGAATGCAGTGCATGAGCATCGTCGCGTCGATGAGGGCGCGACGATGCGATCAATAATCGTCAGGCGAGGGTAGAGGGTAATGAAGAACGAACAAGCGGCGAGCGTAACATCGCCGAACGGATGGATCGTGCGGATCGGATTCGTATTGGCGCTGTGCGCTGTCGTCCTGGCCGTGATGACCTATGTCCGCGGTAGCGCATCCGCTACCGTGGCGATCATCAACACGGAGACGATCATCAATCGCTATCAGGGAGCGCACGAGGCCCGGAAGTCGTTCCAGACGACGAGCGATGCATGGCAACGGAACGTGGATACGCTGCGAAGCGAATTGATGCGCATCGTCCATACCTACGAGACATTACCGGCGAACGCATCCGTTCATCTGAAGGACAGTCTGAAGCGTGAGGCCGAAGCCCAGCAACAGCGGCTGTCCTCGTATACGGAAGCGGTACAGTCGAAGGCCGAGCAGGAGCAGATGACGCTGACGGACGGCATCGTGACGCAGATCCGTACGGCAGCCGCAGCCGTCGCAGCGGATCGGGGAATCGCCGTCGTTCTTGCCGAGGGTGCCGACTCGCCCGTGATCTACGGAGACAAGGCCATCGATCTCACGCAGGACGTTCTGGCCGAACTCGACAAGAGGTTCTTCAAGAACGGTAAGGGATCGGTAACGCCGAAAGGGGACGATTCCGTGAAATGATGTCGTGAGAGAATCCCGGATCGATCCGGGGCGGAATGAATCGTGTGGTCGGTACGCTGAAGTAGTCAACAGGAAGCCATTCACAGTAGTCGATCGATACAATGCTTCAAACAAACGGTTGGTATGGCCGGTGCACGGCATGGACAGTCATGCTGGTATTCGTACTGGAGGCTCTGGCACCCACGGTGGCCAGAGCGTTGACGTCCGGTCCGTCACAGCCGGAGTTTTCCGGTTTCGAACCGGTCGGTACGACGGGACTCGTGAACGAAGCGACCGGTGGCTTCAGCTATTCGATACCGATCGTCCAGGTTCCGGGGCCTAACGGAAGTACCTATCCACTCACTCTTTCCTATCACTCGAATACGGGTGTGGAAGAGGATGCGTCGTGGGTGGGTTATGGCTGGACGCTGAATGCGGGATCGATCAATCGCAGCGTACGGGGTCTTCCGGATGATATAAACGGTGAAAATATCATCGAATATCACAGCCAGCCGATGGACGAGACCTATGCAGTAGGGAATTCGATCAAGCCACAGGCGGCGAGTATCGACATCTTCAGCTTCGACCGTGCCGTGACGTACAACACGCGTGCCGGCTACAGCCTGGTAAGCGGTATGTCATTGAACGTCGGCAACATGCTCTCGCTCGATCTTCGCCGCGACAACGGTCGTATGCGCTATGGTATCCGCCCGAACTGGGCCAATCTCTTCTCGATGGCTGCGACGGAATGGCTCGCCGAGAAGGGACAGGCACAGATCAAGAAGGAAATCGCTGCGGCGACCGGAATGAAGAAGCTGATCATGAACGCCATGAACAAGCAACGTTTGCAGAACATCCAGAAGCAGGCGACGGTGTTCTCGACGGCGGCGAACTACGTCGTCAACATGATGAATTCATCGTCCATGCCCGTGTCGACGCTGAAGTATTCGGGCGAGGACTACCACCTGAACTTCGGTTCGACGCTGGCCATTCCCGGTATTCCCATCATCATCGGTGGCCATGGTGGTGTTCGCGGATCGTACAGCGTGAAAAGGTTCGGTGACAATACGGGAACGGCTCCGGATCATTCCAGGGTCACTGCCTATGGTTACATGTATCAGAAGTCCGGCATCTTCGACGCGGACATGCAGGACTATTCCACGCAGGTCGAATCGTCGTTCGATACACGCGACAGATACATCTCACCTGCGTATTCCGGGGCGGACATGTTCTCCGCATCGGGACAAGGGATTTCGGGTGCCTTCCGCTTCTGGCAGCAGAAGCCCGGCGCATACCGGCCGAGGAAGGTGACCAGTTCGCGTACCCAGTTGAAGGGCGATGTGGAAGGCAGCCTTTCGTTGGACAAGTTGTCTCTCGGTTCGGCGGTTTCCTTCGGATACGACGAGACGACGGTCCAGGGTAATCTCAATACGGCGCTGGCTGCAGCATTCTTGAACGAAGGCTATGCCGACCGGGTCAAGAACGGCGTATTCGCGCGGATGACCAACGATCCTGCCGATCGCATCCTCTACTACCCTTCCGACGCTCCGGAATACTCGTTCGGCGGTGGTGCCTACGTCGCCAGTGCCTATAGTCGAATCAACAACGCCGCATCGGGTCTGGAACGACCCCGTTCGTCCACGGCAGTCCAGTTCCGGACGAATCAGGAGATGACGGGATTCCTCCGTGCTACGGGAAGCGGATCGGCGACCGGCACGGGTGGCTTCACCAAGGGAACGATGTCCGTGCATTCCACGAGCGTCAGCAAGACGTCGGGTCTGATGCGTAGCGGATCGAACATCCATAACCGTATCGGTGAAGTCGCGATGACGACATCGTCCGGTATGACCTACGTCTATGGGCTTCCCGTCTACTCTTGCGATGAACGTAGTCTGCAATTCATGGGACGCCGGGTCGCGGACAGCTACCGACACTGGAACAAGCTCGCCCAGAACAAGGATCTGTCGACGACTGATCCGAAGGTCCAGGTAACGGGGACCTATCGTGCGGCACCATATCCGGGTAGCCATCTTCTGACGGAGGTGCGTACACCGGACTACATCGACCTGAAGAACGACGGGCTTACGATGGACGATCTAGGTGGATGGACGTCGTTCACCTATCGCAAGGCTGCCGGCGGCCAGACCAGCAGGAAGCAGGACTGGTTCCGGTGGCGCATGCCGTATTCGGGATTCTACTATCACGCCGGCAGTCATACGTCGGGCAGTGATGACCGTGCGACCGTATCGTCGGGCTATCGCGAACTCCACTACCTGGAGAAGATCGAGACGAAAACGCACGTCGCCTACTTCGTGACGAACAAGACGAACAAGACGGTGACCGTCGGTGGGCAGACGCTGTCGTTGCAGGGATCGAACGCCAAGCGTCTCGATGCATGGGAAGCCTACAATGCGACGGGCCGATACGACGAGGATGAGAAAGTATCCGCGGAGTGGAAGGACAGTGCTCTGCTTCCTGCCGTCTATCAAGGTCCTGAACACGTGGGATTGTACGGCAAGAAACTCGGAGGACGCCGCTGGAACAGCGATCCGTGGGGCGCCGATGGCGATCCGGTCGAGCAAGGTCTCGCGCGCGAGAACAAGAGCGAATATCTCGAGAAGATCATCCTGGTCGCGAAGAAACCGACGACGGGATATGAATTGCTGCAGACGGTGAACCTCGAGTACACCTATGAACTGCAGGAATCCCGTGCCGGTAGCTGGGTACAGACGACGATCTGGGATCCGGTGCTCATGCAGGACGTGGAAGTGATGGACGTGAATATGCACGACACGATCTATGCCGTGCCGGGCAGGCTCAATTCATCCGTCATGTTCACGAGCGATCGGGTTCACCCTGCCCATACCGCAACACGGATGAACGGCAAGCGCTTCGGCAAGTTGACGCTGAAACGGGTATGGATGGACTACGGCACGGCGAAACGTGCCGATATCGCGCCATACGAGTTCGAGTATCTCTACAGGGACAACAAGAAGAATCCGTATCCGAAGGAACTCGAAGGGAATATCCTGCTCGATTCCACGCGTGAATATGGCAGACGCTTCAGTCATTCCGATACCGGCAGTCTCGACTATCTCAGGAATACGAAGAACATCCAGAATCCGGGATACGATCCCATTTACGTGGATCCCTGGGGATCGTACAGGGGCGATGGCTATGGAGCGACGCAGAATTTCCAGTCGCATCTGAACCAGCGACAGCAGGCAGGATCCAACTTCGATCCTGCCGCGTGGCAGCTCAAGGTCGTACGCCTCCCCTCGGGTGCGGAGATACACGTACAATACGAAGCCAACAGCTATGCCTTCGTCCAGGATCAGCCGGCCATGGCCTTCGTCCAGGTGAAGGGTGTCGAGAACGTCGGTGGCGACTACGTCTACGAACTGAAGCTCGATTCGGACGTCAGTGGCCTTTACATGACACCCGCCGAGGTCGCGGACAGGCTCCGGGCCTATATCCGCCAGTACAGGCAACGCATCTACTACAAGTTCCTCGCCAAGGTCCAGCCCTCCGGGATATCACCATCGGCAAGTGGGTTTCCGTTCTATGGCGTGGATTACATCACGGGGCATAGCGATGTCTCCGAGTCCGACGTCGTGACGTGGCCGACCGGTGTCGACAATCGTGTAGGCGTCAAGTTCAACGACGACTATACACCCAGCGATCTCGCGAAGGAGTTCGCTCTGACGCGCCGTATCGGCTACGTATCCAACGTCGTCAGCAAGAATCAGTACGCCCGGCGGTTCCAGTACCGGAACATGACCAAACAGATGACGCTTCCCGACAAGGACTGGTTGATGCCTTCCGAAATAGGGTCGAAGGAAGAGTCGATCCTGAAGGCCCTCATTTCGAGTGCGTCGGGAATCAACGGAGACATCCAGGCGATCGAGGCGATGTTCCAGAACGAACCCTTGTATCCCATCAACAAGTTCTCCTTCATCCGCGTTCCGTGCGGTTCCAAACGTGGTGCCGGTGTACGCGTGAAGCGCATCGTCATGTACGATCCGGGTATCGAGACGGGAGCTGCAGCCATGTACGGCAGCGAGTATCTGTACGAGACGACCGTGGATGGACGTACCGTGTCCAGCGGCGTCGTTACGACGGAGCCGGGAGAGATCAGGGATGAATCGTCGTTGACGACCTATCTGGTTGGGCGCGACGACAAGAACTTCCTCGACAAGCTCGGATCGGGCGACGATATGGAGCAGATGGAAGGCCCGCTCTGTGCGAATGCCTATCCGTCGCCGCAACTGATGTACAGCCGTGTCGTGACGCGTCCGATCTTCCATACACTGCCGACGGCGCCCGGCTTTGTGGTCTCCGAATTCAATACGGCAAGGGACTATCCGGTCATCGTCGAGTCCACCGAACTGTATCAGCTCGGTGCCGACATGCCACCGATCATCCCGTCGAGCAGTCCGGTAGATGTGTCGCTGGGTACCCGTTCCGTGGCCCAGGGCTATACCGTGAAGCTCAATGCGATGCATGGTACGCCGAAGAGCATGACGAAGTACGCCGGCAAGTACGACGATCCCACGACCTGGAGCATCGTCGAGTCGACGCAGTTCGAATACTATGCACCGGGAGAGGGAGTATCCGTGCTGCGCCGTGGAGAGGGATACGATGGTACGGTCGAAGCGGGAGTTCGCCTTGGTGTGGACATGGATGCCGTGCTCGAAACGAGATCGATCGACAACAATCGGGCTACGGCACAGGTACCCTTCGATGTGGGCATCATGTTCATGTTCCCACCGGTACTCTTCGGTCACGTCGGTATGCCGAAGGCACAGATCGGGGCTTCCCATCTCGATCTGAGAGTTCTCACCAAGGTGGTTACCAGTAACGTGCTTCCCAAGCGTACCGTGACCACGAAGAACGGCATGGTGCACGTCGAGGAGAATCTGGTCTTCGACCCGCAGAGCGGCAAGCCGTGCATCGTGCGGTCGTTCGACGAGACGTACAAGAACTACCAGACCACGACTTCGTCGTACAACGACAAGGCCCAACAGGTCTATACCGTTCCGGCGTCGTTCGTCTATCCTGAACTCGGTAGCAAGTCGTTCAACGACATGCTGACGATGCCGTGTACCGGTGCGCCGGTATCGGTCAGTGGCAACATCTATACCCTTACGCTTACCAACGCTTCGGACAAGAACTATCTCACGCCCGGAGATCTGGTGCGGGTCGGAGGTATCGTGCCGACGGACCGGGCACGGTTGTTCCATGTCACGGCCATCAATCCTACGCTTACCCTCCATGAGACATCGTTCTCTACGGCATGGGGTACGGCGCCGGGTATGTACTATCTGACCGTCGTACAGTCCGGCAGAAAACAACTGCTCGATGCCCAGGCAGGATCGATCCAGCAGTTCAGTCATCAGGTGAAGGCTACGCAAACGCTCGACCCGCTCGCCAACGTCATCAGGGCATCGGCTACCACATATAGCGACAACTGGCCGAGTACGATTCCCAATCCGGGACCGGGCACATACACGGACTATGAACTCGGCAAGCTTGGACGGTGGAGGCCCAGGTCCAACTATAGCTGGAAATCCAGCGTCCTCGGCGTCTTCGATGCATCACCATCCATGCGGGGCAACTACGAGAACGGCTATGCGTCGAGCTTCACCGGCTTCAGCTACGGCAGTCCGCCAGCCGCAAGAACCGCACCGTGGCTGTTGACTTCCACGATCACAGGATATGACGATCAGGGGAATGCCGTGTCCGAACAGGACGCTCTTGACATTCCGTCGACGGCGTCGTTCACGACACCCTCGATGCTGCCGTCGATGATCGCGAAGAATGCCGAAATGGGAACCATCTACTTCGAAAGCTTCGAAAGTCTGACCTCGAACGTCGCATCCACAGCTCATACCGGAACACGTGCACGATCGTTCACGACGACACCGGTGACGTTGACGACGCTGACGAAGGGTAGCAGAACCGGTCATCGTGGATTGACGATGCAGTATTGGGTCGCATCGAATGCTGCGAGTCCGGTGACGGTGACCATCAACGGCACGACGCAGACACCTGTCCAGATGGCCCGCGCAGGCGAGTGGGTGCTCTTCCAGATCGTTGCGTCGGACGCGACGGTTGGGGCGATGCCCTCCACGTTTACCGTGACCATGCGCGCTGCAACCGGTACGGTCGCCGTCGACGATATTCGCATCCAGCCGACGACGTCGGAGGCTACTTGCTATGTCTACGATCCGGGACTGCGGCTCGCGGCACAGTTCGACGATCGTCACTTCGCGATGGTATATCAATACACCTCCGAAGGTAAGCTTTCCTACAAGAGTCGTGAGACGGAACGCGGCCTGGTAACCATCGAGGAACGGCAGTACAACACGCCGCGGATGAACAGGCCCATGGCCGATGGTGCGGCTTTGCCGGGAAGCATCGTGGCACAGTCGACGGGACGCCGTACGTTCAGCGGACCGGCGGGAGCGTTCGGTGGGATAGGTCCATCGCAGCCGATGGGCGTCGGTGCGAAAGGATCCATCATCGACCTGAAGGCTTCGCCGACGCGTCGCACCATCAGACTGTTCGACAACGATTCCGTCAACGTACCGGATCTGGACTCCCTGCGCCGCGGTGTGGAGACGAAGATGAACAAGAACATGAAGGATTCCCGATGAAGACGATATCCGCAGTATGCTCCAGGATGACACGCCCTGCCGCCGCAGTGTTCATGCTGGTGATGTTCTCGCTCATCCTTCATTCAGGTGTATCGGCGCAGACGCTGCAGACACCATGCAATGCATGCAAACCGCCGGGAGCCGATATGCCGTGGGAGGCCGTCGTTCCGCAGACGGTCGTGGTCCTCGTCGGCGAATGCTCCTTCACCGTTCACGTCAAGGTGCGCAAGTGCATCGGTGACGATTGCAAGGAGATCAAGATCGAACGGGTCGACAACAATGCCGGTACATGTACATGGCTGACGGCCGAGGAGATGCAGGCTCTTGCCGTCGGAACAATGATCAGGGACGACATGCTGGGTCTCGGGCCGCCATCGGGTACGCGTGGCAGCCAATGCTGGCGTGTGATGAGGCCGCGCTGCTGGCGCAAGGTGGGCTCCGTTCCTCCTTGCCTGTCGGAGGACAGTGGCATTCCGGCAGGAAGTGTCGTACCCTGTGCGAAGGAAGAATGCTGCTCGAACGTGATGTGGGTGACGCGCGACTGGTGCGACAATCTCTTCTTCATCCGGGCACGTCCCGAAGATCATGCCGATCACCATGGAATACGTGACGGGGAGATCGTCCCTGGTACCGAGCGTGAGGACGTCATGAAGGAATGGGACAATCAGTTCAAGCGTCAGTACTGCGCCTTCTGCGTCAGCGATAACAACTCGCTGATGAACAGGGACGGCAATGCAGTACCGGAAGGGAAGGGTGGCGACAAGATGCTCGGACCGCAGTACCCCTCGCTCCCGTGCGTGTTCGGCTGCAGCGAGGATATCATCGGACGCCATAATGAGGTCTATGAGCGCTTTCTGGAGCGATTGTTCTCGGGTGAGTAAGGCGGGCCGGAACGTCTCCGGCGTTCCATCGTGAAGGTGTAGTCGTGTTCCAGGAAAAGTAAGACCGTTGATCGTAATCATGATGATCTACTCAATTCATAGAGCAACGTCCATGCGTCGTTCCACCGTACTACTGTTGCTGTGTCTGCTTTCCGTCATGCCCGTCATGGCGCAGAAGGACCAGGAGAACATCCAGCGTGCCGAGATCCGGGAACGCACGACGCAGCTCAGTATGGGGGTGTCGACGCTGGAAGAGAACAGCGTCATGGCGACGGACATCTACTCTACCATCGAAAACGCCTTGTGCGGCTATCATTGTGTCCGCAAGGCGAAGATCAGGGTCCGATTGCATGCGAACGGCGATGCTAACCTGTTCCGTATCTATGGACAGAACGTGGCATGCAGCGTGACGCTCGATCCCGTCTACGTCTATACCGGTGTGGCTACCACGATCCTTACGCAGAAGACGCTCAGCATCAACATCGACAATACGACGTTCCAGAACGAGGCCGTCGTCGAATTCGACGTCACCAGCGATCACCCGAAACGTTGTCCGTACTCCTATCCCAGTGGAAGGCCGGGTCGCGATCAGTATGGTATCAAGGTGGCCGCTCCGATCGATCTTGCGAACATTCCCATGGGGCTGAGAAGTCTCGTCAAGCTCGAAGTGACCTTGATCGAAGAGCTGACGGACGATCCCACCAAGGGGGGAACCTCGTCGACGGCATTGCTCGTGCCCCAGGCGCCATCCGTGAGTGGGAATCCCGTGACCCTGTCGTGGACGATGGGTACCTGTGCGGACAAGTTCCCGATGTACGTCGTACAGATCCTGCGTCTGTACAACCAGTCCGCTTCCTACAGCACCGATCCGGTCAAGTGCAGTACGGCCGTCGACTGGTCGCGTGCCTTGACCATTCCCATCTACGGACATGCGACGTCGCTCACGCTGACACTTGCCGAAGGAACCGGCTACTATCTCTGGCGTGTGCGGCCCATCGGTAATCTCTATCCGAACTATCTCGGTGACAGCCGGAACTGGGGAGCATGGACGGCGGCAGCGACGACGACGCTCAATCTCAACGGGGCGACCACGTCGGCGAACGTGGCTACGGCCTCGACCGGAGCACCCAATTCCGCCTTCTACTACAACCAGTTCGATGCGGACAAGAACTGGTATTTCTCGAGACAGTACTTCGAAGCGAAGGATGGCAAGCCAGGTATCGCGGAGTCGATGACCTATGCTACGGAACTCCTGCAACCGATACAGACGCAACGCTCAAGTGCGTCGACGGGCGGAGTGCTTGTGCAGCAAACGATACTGGATCATTTCAACCGCCCTGCGCTAAGTACGATGGGAGCTATGAAGTCATCGACACCAGCTCCTCTCGCCTACGTATCGGCCTTCGCCAAAAACGTATCCACGAGCCAGTTGTACAGAGCACTCGACTTCGACAGCACGAATACTGCCACGTCACCGAATGGTATGAGTGGCCAGGTGCGCGACTATTGGTCAGGCAGTGCGGACGTAGATATTCCATCACCGGGTAATTTTCCGTTCTCACGAACGGTGTACGAGGCCGATCCATTGGCACAGGTCACCGAACAGAGTGGACCTGGTCCGGATCACAGAATCGGTAGCGGGCATACGACCAGGACCTTCAGCGCTGCGGTGGCCGATGCCGAACTCGTTACGATCTTCGGCGATGAAGCGCCGTCCGACACCGCCGTCGTCAAAATCGTGTCGACTGATCAGAATGGCGTCACCTCACTCACCTACAAGTTGAAGGATGGAAAGTCTATCGCCACCTGCCTTGTAGACGATGGTTCGACACTCAACGTACTCGATCTCAACGACAAGGGTAATGTCAACAACGTCGAAATGATCGATTCGATCAAGGGCGGTGGCATCGCCAAGGATCCCACGACGCTTCTCCTCCAGCAGGAGTTCACGCTCCTGAAGGATGCCACGACGTACTTCTACTATGGATTGCAGGCCAACAGGTATTCCGACGAATGCCAGGAAATCTGCAGGACGTGTGACTATACCGTCGAACTGAAGGTACGACGCAAGTCCGACAATAGCGTCGTCCATAGTTATTCGGGTACGATCAGTCAGGCTTCCTGTCCCGGAAGCAGTACGAGCGATCCGAAGCTCCAGCAGAACTGGACCTCCACGTCGCTGTCGAAGGGTACCTACAAGGTCGAGCGGATTCTCACTCCCAAGGCTACCGTCAACGGCCCTGCCGTCGAGGAGTACAAAAAGGATCTTACGACGGCCTTCAATACGAAAGCCCTCGATGTCATGCGAACGATGTTCAACGGTAGTACGAGCCCCGGATATCTCGAGCAGTACTACAACGGCGACCACCTGACGAACGAAGCCTTCCTCGTACAGATGCTGAAGAAGTACAATGAGTACAAGACTACGCATGGCAGCAGCGTCTCACTCGACGATTGCTGCACGGTAGGGATGCCGGAGGCGGCCTGCTCGACCGGTTGTGAAGAAGGCATCGACTACGAAGCGTATCTGGTCGCCCAATGCAGTACCCAGCTATGGTCGGATTCCATGCGTACGAGCACCGGAGCCACGTTCACGGTTGCGCAGATGGCCTCTCCCTACGCGTACTTCTTCCTTCCGGATGGTACAGCACTGTTCGCATCTCATATTGAAGCTGCGGGGAAACTGAACACCCTGATGACCAATCTGAAAGCCAATGGCTACTCGTGCGAAGAGGTGTGGGCATGCTGGAGCAATCTCATGCGTCTTGACGTGCTGAAGACCGTGGCGATGGAAAAGGTCACCGTGGCCGGTGATACACGGTATCGTCCCCGTGTCGGCTTCAGTCTCCTCGATTACTTCATGGACTGCCTCGGTCCGAAGTATTGCGGTTACGTGCCGATTGCAGATAGGGTCACAGGTACCGATCCCTGGGTGACCAAGGCCTGGAAGGTGATTCCGTACGATGCGACGAACACTGCCGAAACGAAGTGCCTGACGGAGATGGGCTACAATCCGGCCGATACGATGTGGAACTGTGCGCTCACGCAGCAATCCATCGACGACGTTCACGAGAACTTCGCCCAGCTCCATGCATGTCTGAAAGCCGCCCGTTATGGAGCGGTGATGCAGGCCAAGGCCAATCAGTACGCATCCGAGCAGAGTCCGTCGATCAGCATACCCGCAAGTTGTACCACCGCGGTCTGCCTGACGGAAAAGATCCTGAAGATGGAAGCCGAGTGCACGAATTCGTGCGAAGCGAAATATGGTCTGTTCCGCGATTCGTTGGTGGCCATGTATCTCAGGGCCGGGTACTATGTGGAAGGTGTTTCCCCGTATACGACCCCGACGCCGAATCCGAACGTCACACGCCTCCAGCTCTACTGTGCAGCGCGAACGCTCGTCGATCAGTGCAAGGAAGACTGTTCGCTTTCGCCCGTCACCTTCGACCCCGTGACGAATGCGATGACGTGGCCGGATGCGGCGAAGCTGAAACTCCATCACGAGGCCAAGACGTCGCAGTCCTTCCGCCTCTCGATTCCGCAGGAAGGGGAATGCCCGACTGACTACCGACGTGTACAGAAATACATCCATGTCCTCGAATTCATGATGGATCTTCTGAACGAGCGTCTCAAGGCTTTCCGTGCCACGATGACGACGGAGCATGCGACGATGGATCTCAAGGCGATCCTTTCGGAGCCGGACTTCTCCGGTCTCGCGAGCTGCCTCGGAGACGTCACCAGGTTCCCGGTCGTCGTACGGAAGAGCGTATCGTCGCGCTTCGTCATGCGCAAGCAGGGAAGCGAATGCAGGCTCGTCTACAACTGGGATTCCGTTGAAGAACCATATGACAGGGACACGCATATCCTCGTGACCGTGCTGAATAACTTCCTGAACAGCGGGTGGGGCAAGGTCATCGACAACACTCAACTCACGAACTACTTCATCACTCCCGGGGCGACGGCGACGACCAACGCCGCCATCGATCCGGTCAACTACTACACGGTCTGGACGCATACGAACGTCATGGCCGCCACGGATTTCAACGATCCGTTGCGTCCCGTCACGGCTTGCCCGCCGAATGGCCTCAACATCACCGACAATCCTGCCGGTATCCTTCCCAATCCTGGTATGTACGGCAACTGGACGATGTGTGCCATGCCTCTGCCGTGTATCAACGGCTTGCGAATGAACATGGCCGTGATGCCAGGTCTGCTGAGGTTCTACAGCATGTCGCGTACGGCGTTCAAATACTTCCCGACGGCGACGGAGTCGCGAGTCTACGGTGATGCCATCATCGACATCTGTGGACAGTCCTTCGGCTACGGTTTCAAGGTGATGCAGCAGCCAGTGACAGGAGTACCGGTGTGGACGCTCGAGGTCCGCAGGGGCATGGTGGCGCCGTACTTCCTGACGGCATTGGGACAAACCGGTGAACCGGAACTTCTCGATCTCGGTATCCGTGGTGCGGGGGCGATCGGCTTCAATACGAAGTTCACGGATATCTACGGATACTTCCGCGTGATGAACGGCGAGTTCCAGTACGTGGACCTCACGCCCGGAGCACCGCAGGAGGTCACGGTCATACCATGTCTGAAGCCACAGTGCAATCTTGTTCCTCCGGATAGTTGCAACGACATCGACATCTGCCGTACGTGTGCGGAGATGCAATGTGCGGATGTATGTTTCAAATGGGTGGCGGCCGATACGATCGAGCCGAAGTTCCAGATGAAGTCGAAGAGCTGCGCGCGTATGGCCATCGACAGGCTCATCGAGTACTTCAACCAGGAGTTCTACGGTGGCTGCCTGCAGAGGACACTTAAGGAAGCCGAGATCTCGTACAATGGTGCGTGCTGGAATCCGAAGGCCGTACGCGACACGGTTCTCGTGAAGCATACGGAAGGGTATTACTACTACACCTTGTATTACTACGATCGCGCTGGTAACCTTATCAAGACCGTTCCGCCGAAGGGCTTCGTGCCTCTCACCGGCGTCAACGCTACGCGCTTCAATCGCCCATCGCATACCATGCTGTCCAAGTATTCCTATAACTCTCTCGGTCAGATTGTCAAGCAGTCAACACCGGACGGGGGGATTACGGAGTTCTGGTACGATGCGGCCAAACGCCTGAGGGTTTCACAGAACGCGAGCCAGGCGAGTACGAAGTATACGGTTACGGATTACGACGATCTCAATAGGGTCGTACTTACTGGTGAGGTGACGGCTTCGCTCCCGACCACAGGTCAGACGCTCGCCGATGCCGTGACGCCACTGTCCGGAATGTTCCATACGGGTACTATATATTCGACAGTTGCCACCTTACCGACGCCGTATGCATCACTGGTCCAGAGATTCGTGCAGAATCGGATCAGTTCGACATATACGGACGAAGATGGCAGTGGAGGAACAGCGGACGACAGGGCGACCACCTACTATTCATACGATCCTCATGGGAATGTAGAATGGGTCGTTCATGTTCTGCCTGGTATGACGTCACCGATCCGTGTCGAATATGAATACGATCTCATCACCGGCAAGGTCGTACAGATGAACTATCAGCGTGGCTATGCCGACCAGTACTTCACTAAGTACGCGTATGATGCCGAGATGCGCCTCACGGAAGTACGGACCAGCCGCGACAGTGTGATATGGGAGAAGGATGCTTCATACACGTATCTGCCCCATGGTCCCTTGCGCAGAATGGAAATCGGTCAGGAAAAGGTATCGGGAATCGACTATGCCTATACGATTCACGGTTGGCTCAAAGGACTCAATCATCCATCACTGGAATCGGCGAACGATCCCGGAAACGACGGTGGAGGCGGCAGCGATTTCCCCAAGGATGCCTTCGGGATGACACTTGGCTATTACGACGATGACTTCGTTCGTACCGATCCTGGTGGACCGTCGCCATACGTAAGTGGTAATAGCTGGTCGCATGCCGTTACAGGACTCTATGACGGTAACATTGCTGGATGGATGCACAGTGCGCGTGACATTAGCGGTGTGCCGACGCGCGGACTGGCGGAGCTCTATGGATATGACCGCTTGAATCGCTTACGCGCAGATACGGGGGTATTTCGTGCCACGACACCGACATCGTGGGATGCCAAACCTGCCGGTCTAGGGGCTTTCGGCTCTTCGTATGAATACGATCCCAACGGCAACATCTCGAAGCTGAAACGACTGGATGCAGCCGGTGGAGATGTCGACGATCTGACGTATACGCTCCAGAACGCCAATCAGAACCGACTCGATCGGGTAGTGGACGCCATCTCGGCCGGGGCTTCGTCGTATACGAACGATCTCGATAATACTCAGACAACCGGCAACTATGGTTACGACAACATTGGCAATCTCACGAAGGATGTTGGTGCCGGTATCGGTACGAACGGTATCGAATGGACGCCGTATGGAAAGATCAGGAAGATCACGAACGCTACATATCGTATCGAGTACCTCTACAATGCCACAGGAAACCGTATCCGACAGAAGCGTACGAAGCTCTCGGATAACAGTGTCGTGACGACATATTACGGTCGTGATGCGTCCGGTAATGTGATCGTCTCCACATATGAGAAGGTCGGCACCGGGGCTACCGTACTCAAGGAAGCTCCGATCTATGGTTCATTGCGACTTGGCGTTCTCAGACCCGGTGTAAATCAGTCGACGACCGGATTGACGCCACCTGCCGTTTACGAACGGTATCTCGGCAAGAAAGACTACGAGTTGGTGGATCACCTTGGTAACGTGCATGCCGCTGTCAGTGACCGTCTTATCAAGCCTGGTGCCGACTGGCGGAATGACGTGACGATGCAGACCGACTACTTCCCGTTCGGTATGCAGCGTGAAGACCGCAATGACCAGATCGCTGGCTACCGATATGGATACAATGGAAAGGAGAACGACAATGACGTGAAGGGTGAAGGTAACGAGCAGGATTATGGTGCGCGTATCTATGATCCCCGTATTGGACGTTTCCTGAGTGTCGACCCTTTGACGAAGGACTTCCCCTGGTATACACCATACCAGTTCGCCGGGAATAAACCTATTCTCGCTCTCGATCTGGATGGCTTGGAGGAACTCATCTACAAGTATCGATACGATCAGCAACGCGCCATCCTTCAATTGATTACTGTCGTGGATACGCGATCCTTCATGCAGAAGTTCAGATCGCCCAAGACGATTCAGTACCAGTACTTCGATTCCGACGATAAACGCGTGAGGGTCCGGCGGAACTATCAAGGAAAGTATGTGCCCGGTGACAATGAGATCATGGAGTTCTACGCAGGGAACTTGTTCGGTTCCATCTATATTGGCCCATGGAATCCGATGCAGGCCAATGGGAAGGATCCGGACTACAGGCGTGAACCACAGGATATGGAAGATGCAGGGGCATTGATCCATGACCTGATGTACGATGACGTAGGTGCCGTAGGTGCCGATGGTGCATTCAATCAGCCTTCGACCATTCCGGCGGACAACAAGCTCATTGAGAACTCGAGATTAACCCAAGTAATGTACATCAAGCGTGAGATGGATCCGTATACTGGCAACGCCGTCAGCCCGGAGACGAATCTTCGTGCTCAACTGGTATCCGACGCCTTCATGCTTTTGGTTGCGCAGAAAAGCACCCGTACAGAAGTTCCCAAGTTTTTTGAGAGAATGTGGGAGAAACTGAAGAACAACGTGTACGAAGGATTGCAGGAAGCAGAAGATAGAATCAAGAGAGGTCCATGATGTCGACAAGATGGTGCTATGGGATCGTTGTACTGATCGGTCTGCTCGTTTCCGCGTGTGGCGGTACGCACGGACATGTCGGTCAGTATTGGGTACCGGGAACGACCGATGAAATATATGACACGCTGCATGATATCGCTGCAGATAGCGCAAGTGGAGTCAGTCTTGTCGACAATGAGGACTACGGTCTCAAACCATATCTGAGGGTCACTATCCTGACTCCTGGTTATTCCATCAAGGGAGTAACGTTGCGTGTCAGCACACCTCTTGAGCGTGACGGTGCACGAGGATGTCTGGTCAGCATCGTCGACGTGCGGCGTAAGGATGGCGTCAATTGCCATTCGGGCGACTGTGCCGCGAAAGAGGTTGAAGAAGGCAAGAAGGCTGCCGAGGCATTCCTGATGGGACCGTTGAGACGATCGTTCAGAGTGGACCTCATTGACTAGGTTCATTCAGATCAATTCGTATCGTGGGTCGGACAATACACAACCATGCTCCACACCACCAACTACACCGATACCTTCATAGAAGTCGCCGAGGATTGTCCTGCCACGTCGGGTGAGGTGCCGCCGCAGAAGGGCGATGCCAGGACGGTGGCTACGATCCATTTCGACATGATCCATAGCCATCCCTACAGATACACGTCCGACGACGTGATCTTCCAGGTCCATGCCCTGAAGAATGACGTCACGGAGAAGGAGATGGCCGCCGAACGGACGAAATTCTTCGCGAAAGGGCAGGCCTGCCTGCGTTGTTCGCCCCTGACGAAGCGCTACGGCTGGGGCGTTCACAGCGATTCCGAAGGAAGGGTGGCCCTCTATGCCGTCGATTCGGCCGAGTACGGGAAGCTGGCCAGGGACAAGGCGTTGGCCCATGTGAAGGGGATGCGGTCGAAACGTGCCTAGGGGCGGGGTAGGGGGCGGATGCGATCCCGGAAAGGCCCAACAATAACCCATCGTCTTTGCCGGTTCGTGCTATCTTTGCCCGATCGTAACGAGGGTTCTAATCATACGGAATAGGCATGGGATTCAACCTTACCTTCAAGAAGGACATCAACGAGCTGCAGAGCGATGCGGCTCACAACCATGACCTGAAAAGGACACTGTCGGCGTGGAATCTCGTCGCCCTTGGCATCGGCGCCATCATCGGTGCGGGGCTCTTTTCGTTGACGGGGATCGCCGCTGCCGATCATGCCGGTCCCGCCGTATCGATTTCCTTCGTCATCGCCGCCGTTGGGTGTGCCTTCGCCGGACTGTGCTACGCCGAATTCGCCTCGATGATTCCCGTCGCGGGCAGTGCCTATACGTATTCCTATGCGACGCTCGGCGAGCTCTTCGCATGGATCATCGGATGGGACCTTGTCCTCGAGTATGCCGTGGGTGCCGCTACCGTGGCCATATCGTGGAGCGCCTATCTGGTGAAGTTCCTCGAATACTTCAAGGTCCACTTGCCGCACTGGATGATGGCTTCGCCATGGCAGGTCGTGAAGATGGCCGACGGAACGGAGGTCAGCGGTATCATCAACATCCCTGCGATGGTGATCGTCTTCGCCGCCTCTTTCCTGCTGATCGTGGGAATCCAGGAGTCGGCGCGGGCCAACGCCATCATCGTCTTCCTCAAGGTCGCCGTCGTCATCGTCTTCATCGGCCTCGGCTTCATGTACATCAACTACGATAATCTCGATCCGTTCATTCCTGCCAATACGGGTACCTTCGGTTCCTTCGGATGGAGCGGCATCTTCCGCGGTGCGGCACTGGTCTTCTTCGCCTTCATCGGCTTCGACGCGGTATCGACTGCGGCGCAGGAAGCGAAGAATCCACAGAAGGACATGCCCATCGGTATTCTCGGTTCGCTGGCCGTCTGTACGGTCCTCTACGTGCTGTTCTCCTTCGTGATGACGGGCGTGGCGAACTATACGGAGTTCAAGGGTGCAGCGGCTCCCGTGGCCGTGGCCATCGATCACATGAACATCGCCTGGCTGAAGCCGGCCATCAATCTGGCCATCATCGCCGGTTATTCGTCGGTGATCCTGGTGATGCTGCTCGGTCAATCTCGTGTCTTCTTCACGATGAGCAAGGATGGCCTGCTGCCCAAGCTCTTCTCCGAAAGCCATCCCAAGTACAAGACGCCGTGGAAGAGCAACCTGCTCTTCGCCGTTCTCGTCGCCGTTTTCGCAGGTCTGGCGCCGATCACGCTTGTGGGCGAGATGACGTCGATCGGTACGCTCTTCGCCTTCGTGATGGTCTGCGCGGGTGTCATCATCCTGCGCAAGTCCGATCCCGATCGCCCGCGTCCGTTCAAGACGCCGCTGGTACCCCTGGTGCCGATTCTCGGTATCGTGGCATGTACGGCGCTTATGCTGTCGCTCGACCTCGAGCACTGGGCCCGTCTGATCATCTGGCTCGCCATCGGTCTCGTCGTCTACTACGGATACAGCGTCAAGAATTCCAAGGTTCGTCAAGCGGCCAGGAAGTCCTGATGTCGTTCCGCCGCTCCCTCGGTCCGCTCGATGCCACGATGCTCGTTGCCGGTTCAATGATCGGTTCGGGCATCTTCATCGTCAGCGCAGGTATCGCCGGTATGGTGCAGACGCCAGGTCTGCTGCTGGGTGTATGGGTGCTCACGGGCTTCCTGACCCTCATCGCCGCGCTCTCCTATGGAGAGCTTGCCGGTATGATGCCCGAGGCCGGTGGACAGTACGTGTACCTGCGAGAGGCCTTCGGGCCTCTCGCAGGTTTCCTCTACGGATGGACGTTGTTCACGGTGATCCAGACCGGTACGATCGCTGCCGTGGCGATGGCCTTCGCCAAGTTCACGGCCGTCCTGATACCGGGCCTGGCCGAGAGCCAAATCCTCTTCCATCTCGGGCCGGTATCCGTGAGTGCGGCACAGATCGTAGCCATTGCATCCATCATCGTGCTCACGGCCCTGAATGCCCGCGGTGTGAAGCTGGGCAAGATCGTGCAGAACATCTTCACCTCGACGAAGCTCGTCGCCGTCATCGGCCTGGCCGTCGTCGGTATCGCCATTGGGGTCGGAAGCGAAGCATGGACGTCCAACATGTCCGCATTCTGGAACGCTCCGGTCCTCGGCGCAGATGGTCCGTCCAGTATCCTGGCCGTGATCGCGGTAGCGATGGTGGGGACGATCTTCTCCAGCGACGCATGGAACAACATCACCTTCGTGGCCTCCGAAGTACAGAACCCTAAGCGCACGATACCGCTGTCGCTGTTCTGGGGCGTGCTGATCGTGACGGGGCTCTATCTGCTCGTGAACGTCGCCTATCTGAGTCTGCTGCCCATTCTCGGCTCGCCCGAGGGCGCTGACGTGATGTCGCGCGGAATCCAGTACGCCGTCAACGACCGCGTGGGAACGGCTGCTGCCGAAGTCATGTTCGGAACGAACGGCGCCTTCATCATGGCCATCCTGATCATGGTGTCGACGTTCGGCTGCAACAACGGTCTGATCCTGTCCGGCGCCCGGGCATACTATGCGATGGCCGTGGATGGCCTGTTCTTCGCGAAGGCCCGTACCCTGAACGGGAACGACGTACCTGCGACAGCTCTGTGGATCCAGTGCCTGTGGGCGGGTGTCCTGTGCCTGAGCGGTCAGTACGGCAATCTGCTCGACTACGTCGTGATGGCCGTCCTCCTGTTCTACATCCTGACCATCGTCAGCATCTTCCGTTTGCGGCGCCTTCGCCCGGATGCCGAACGTCCGTACAAGGCCATCGGCTATCCCGTCCTGCCGGCACTCTACGTCGTCCTGGCGTCGGCCATCTGCGTATGTCTGCTGATCTACAAACCGGGGTATACGTGGCCCGGTGTCGGTCTCGTGGCCCTGGGTCTACCCGTCTACTTCATCTGGACGAAGGGGAAGGGGCGGACGGCGTGACAGGCCAGCGGCCCTGAAGGTTCTTCGTATCTTCGCCGTCTCCCGCTGTAACGTTCCCGTCGAACCAGCGATTCTTGCATCGTCATGACCCAACGGATGCTTATGAACGCTTCCATCCGCGTTCTTCTCGTTCTCGTATGGTCGCTCTTCGCCATACGTGCCGCGGCACAATATCCCGCACAATGCGATACCCGCAAGGAATGCGTCGGTAATGCCGTGTCGTTGACGGTGTCGTCTGGCCGTACAGCGCACTTCATCGAGATATCCGGATATCCTACGCAACCCCGCCAGCAGGCGCTGACGGTGGAAATGTGGATCAACCTCGAGCGTCAGGCAGGTAAACGACAATTCCTGGGTGGATTGTGGGGGCCGAACAAGGATTACAACGATCAGTGGGTCTTCTATATCGACGAGGCCGACAGACTGACCTTCGAAGTCAATGCCGACGCCACGACGCTCGATCAGGCGGATAACACGATCGCCAGAGCGTCGGCCTCGGGACTGTACGGACGTTGGGCCCACGTAGCGGCGGTATTCGATGGCGGTGCAGCCACGGCAACGCTCTACATCGACGGTGCAGTCGCAGCCGGCCCGACCTCGAACCCGCAGTATCCCGCGACGTATCTCAAACCCCTCGAACGTCAGGACCTGACGACGCATATCGGCAGTTGCAACGGTCTGGCCGATAACGAAAACCTGAACAGGACGATGAAGGGGCTGGTGGACGAGATCCGCATCTGGAACCGTGCCCTCGCAGCGAGCGAGGTGCTGTGTCAGAAGGACCGCTCCCTCAACGGCAACGAGGCCGGGCTTCAGGTCTACTACCGCTGCAACGAACCGGTGGATAACATCCTTCAGCTCTGCGATGCCACGGGGAAACAGCACGTCGGACTCCTGCGTTCCGGCGCGAAGAACGAACGGTCGAACCGAACGCCTCCACGTACCGTGACGGTAAGTCCGTCGACCATCACCGAAGATATCAATTGCGATTCCACGCGGACGTGGACCTTCACCGTCACCGATACGTCCATCTGCGGTAGTTCGGCCACGGCCGTCGTGGCAGGGCCCGAATCGGCGCTGTTCACCGTCACGCCACGCAACATCCAGCTACTGCCCGGTCAGCCCGTCGTCGTGACCGTCGTCTATACGGGCACGAACGTCGGATACTTCGAGAACAACTTCGAGATACGTCCCGGAAACCGTTGCGGACAGGTGATGCGCGTAGCGATGAAGCTGACCCGCAACACCGAAATAAGCGTCTCGCGAAGCAGTATCGTGTTCGACACGTTGTTCGTCGGTTGCAAGGAAACGACGTCGATCGACTCCTCGATCACGATCTGCAATACGTCGGACAAGGTCGGTCAGCCCCGTACGATCACTCTCACGAACGTCCTGAACAACGAGCCGCTGGGGTATCGCATCATCAATGCGACGTTCCCGATGCAGCTCGCACCCGGGCAGTGCACGACGCTCGTCGTCCGTTCCTTCGTGCGCGACACGACGAACGACTACCTCGATACCCTGCAGATCTTCTCCGACGACAGATGTCAACGGACACCTGCGCGTATCGCGCTGAGCGGCAGGACGCAGGAGGTGATCTCGATCCGCAGCACCGACGGTTCGAAGCGCATCGATACCATGCGGTTTTCCCCGACGTGTCCGGATCTCGCCAGCAGCCCTCAATACTATACGTGGCAGAACCTGACGCTCGGTACGCTGACGATCGACACGATCATCGTTCCGCAGGACTTCACGCATTACAGGATCAGATTCCCGTTCCCGCTGATGCCGGCTACGGGGTATGACCCGATCGCCATCAGATTCCGTCCGCGCTCGCCCGGTATCAAGTTCGACAGCGTCATCATCCGTACCAGGATACAGGGCTGTACCATCGAGCGGGTCATCTACGTGACGGGCCGCGGGCTCGACAACAAGGTCTCGTGGCAGGTCAACGGCGTCGTCGATGCAGGATCCGTCATCGTCGGACAACAGACGACCGTCAACGTCGTCGCGAAGAATACGAGTCAGTTCGATACGCTGAACGTCTCGCTCTACGTCGAACGGGGCGAAGCCTTCACGCTCCTGGCAGGAACCGGACGCCGTATTCCGCCTGGAGATTCCGTGACCATTCCGGTCACTTTCCGACCGACCGACTCGCTCGAGTATCTCGATCGCCTGTGCCTGTTCGAAACGCGATGCTATACCGTCGACTGCATCGACCTCAGGGGCAAGGGCATTCTCCGTACCTACCGGTTCTCTCCCATCGTCATGGAAACGGAGAACGTGGTGGCCTGCGATTCGCGCGACGATACCGTCCATGTCGTCAACATCACGAATCAGGCACAGACGATGACCGACGTGGTCTTCGCCGATCAGAGCGGGGGGCGAATCACGGTGATCAGCCCACCATTGCCATGGACGACGTACACGATCGCCGCTGGAGATTCATTGCCGTTCATCTTCCGGTATACGCCGAACGACGTTACGCAGGATCGGGCGGACCGTGCCTACATCCGGTACAAGAGCGTCGGCGCAGACTGGCAGGTACAGTTGATCGCTACGTCGGCGACACCGAAGCTGTTCGTGACCCAGTTCACGGCATTCGGTACGGTAGAGGTAGGGGATCGCCGGCAACTCACGCTGATCGTGGAGAACACATCCGCACTCAAGGTGAAGGTCGACAGCCTGACCCTCGGTCCCGGCTTCACGATCGTCAGTACGAGCAGGCCCGTTCCAGTCGAGCTCGATCCGCGCGATTCCATCGCCGTCGTGGTCGAATTCGCACCGACGGCAGCACAGAACTACAACACCGATCTCACGGCGCATTCGACTACGCCATGTACGATCGAGGGTGCGGGCAACCTGCAGGGGCGAGGCGTCATCCTCGAACTCGAGAACGCCATCAGTCTCATCAACTTCGGATACGTACGGCCATGCGAGTGTTCGGAGCGCATCATGCCGCTACTGAACGCATCGCTCGTCCATCCGATGATCGTCGACTCGCTATGGATCGACAACGGAGGGACGGCGTCCTTTACACCTCAGTTCTATGCATGGCGCTCGAAGTTCTCGCCGAACGGAACCTTCCCGTACGAGATTCCGCCCAATACGAGGGACACGGTCTATCTTACGTTCTGTCCACGGTCACCGGCCGTCGATACGGCCACGACATGCCAGGCCATCGCTCATGTCGCCGCACATGGTCCGGGCTGGTCCAGGACGACGGAGACCTTCCTCGCAGGGAAACGCTCACTGACCTTCGCACCCGTGCCGACGCTCGTCCAGTTCGCACCTGGTCCTGTCGACGTCCTGAGCACGACGCCGTTGACGGTTACGGTAGGCATTCCGGACTTCACCGTCAACCCGACACAGGATACGGTGGTGATCGATTCGATAACGTTCGTTCCCGATGACCGCGTCTTCTTCATCACGAGTCCCGCCGCAGGGGCGATGCCGGTGACAATACGACCCGGGGAGAACCTCCAGATCGACGTCCGTCAACGTCCTCGTGCGCCGCGACTGTACGAAGCCCGCATGGTGTTGCACTACAGCAAGCCATGCAAGGGAACTGATACGACGGTCCTGGTGCGCGGCAGCGGCTATGCACAGACGAAGGGCCTTGCCTTCACGTTCGATCCACGACGTGTCGAGCCCGATACTTTCAATATGTATTCCTGCGATACGCTCGTCGTACCGGTCTATTCGTCGATCGTCATCGATGCCAGTGTGGTCGACATTTCGTTGCGCGTCGACTTCGATACGACGCAACTACGACTCGTCGACTTCCAGTCGCCGGTACTCGCACGGTCGTGTACGTCGATTTCCGGCGGGATCGCCTATACGCCGACCCTCACGCATGTACCATCACCCTTCGGCGGAAGAGCGGTGACGTGCAAGAACTTCTGTGGCGTCGACTCTCTCACGCCGTTCCTCTATGCGCGATTCGTGACGCTGAACAACAATGCTGCGAACAGTCCTATCACGGTGGACAGCGTCAATTTCGATACCGAGGACGTGATCCTGTATCGCCTCATCGCGACGGGCGACAGGGGGACGATCATCGCACGGCGCTCGGAGATCGAAACGCGGCTTGCCGTTGCATTCGACAGCGTGCGTATTCTCGACTGCGTGGATCGCCAACTGATCGTCCATAACGTCGGCGACGTCACGAATACGGTCGACGCACTGCTCGACCTTCCTGCCGGTGTCACCGTCGTGGGCAGCGTGCCCGCACTCGGCGACAGCGTCCTGCCGGGCGACAGTGCGGTTCTTACGCTGAGGTTCTGTCCGCGTGAGGAGCGCCCGATCGATACGAACGTCATCGCCGTCAGCGCCTATCCGTGCGAGACACGCGATACGACGATGGTCGGTGGGTATGGCTATGCCCCCGAGTTCGACCTGTCGTTCGCAGCGATGACAACGTTCTGGATACCGGACAGCCTTGGAGGTGCGATCGGCGATACGATCCATATCCCGGTCATGGTCGAGAAGGACATCAGCGCCACCTATCAGGGAACGACGTACTGGCTCAATGGCCTGAACTTCGGCATCGACCTGAGCTATAATGGACGAGCGCTGAAGTATCTCGATGCGGACTCGTTCGCGGAGCCGAATACGACCGTTACGTCGCCGATGCCCGGAGCTATCCTCATCGATGTCCGTTCCGCCGATACGGTGCGTGCAGGCCAACTGCTGCGATTGCGCTTCCTCGTCACCGTTCCCGATTCGATACGGTCGACGATGGCTGCGGTCGGTACGGGCTTCGTCTCGGATTCTCTGCAATTCCTCGACGTGGTACCGAAGACGATGATCACGCCGTTCGTGACGACCGGTTCGTGCAACATCACGGTACTGGAGTACACGACGGTCGGTGCCCCGGCCATGCGTATCGTGCCCAATCCTGCCGTATCGGAGGCGACGCTTCAGTTCCGCATGCAGGAAACGGTTCCTGTCACGGCCGTGATCTACAATGCGAGCGGACAACCCGTACGAGAACTGATGGATGGGTCGATGACGTTGCGTGGCGGAGAATATGCCGTGGCATTCACGACATCCGATCTCCCGTCTGGCGTCTATCAGATACGTCTGAGCGCAGGCATCTTCACGAAGACCGTTCCACTCGTCGTCGTCAAATGATGGATGTCGTCGTGCTCGGCGCTGGCGCCGCCGGATTGTTCTGCGCCGCAGTGGCCGCTTCCAGGGGCAAGCGCGTTCTGGTTCTGGAACACAACGATCGTCCAGGAAAGAAGATCCGCATCAGTGGTGGTGGTCGTTGCAATTTCACGAACGTCGGCACGACCCATCGGAACTTCATCTCCGACAATCCCGATTTCGCACGCTCGGCACTCACGCGATATACGCCACAGGACTTTCTCGATCTCGTCGAGCGTCATGGCATCGCATGGCATGAGAAGAAACTCGGGCAACTGTTCTGCGACGAGTCGTCGCAACGGATTATCGACATGCTCGTGGATGAATGCCGACGCAGCGACGTCGAGCTCCGTATGCGTGTCCGGGTCAAGGGTGTGAGGCGCGCCGACGACTTCATCATCGAAACGGACGGTGGTGATATCCACGCTTCGCACGTCGTCGTCGCGACCGGAGGACTGTCCATTCCCTCGCTTGGCGCGTCCGATCTAGGCTATCGCATCGCGCGGCATTTCGGTATCGCCCTGGTGACTCCGGGTCCGGCCCTCGTTCCGCTGACGTTCGACGATGCCTATGCCGCACGATTCGGATCGTTGAGCGGCATCAGCATCGATGCCGTGGCCAATGCCGGGAACGTGCCATTCAGGGAGAACATTCTCTTCACGCACCGTGGACTCAGCGGGCCTGCCATCCTGCAGGCATCGTCATACTGGAAGCCCGGTGAGGGATTGTCCATCGATCTTCTTCCGGATCATGGATGGAACGATCTCATACCCGATCAACTGCGTGAGCTCCGGACACTCGGTACCGTACTCTCGACCGTCCTGCCCAGGCGATTCGTCCAGCAGTGGAACGACGAGCGATATGGGATGCATGTGAATCGGACGCAACGTCGCGTTCTCGAAGCTGCCGTCCAGGACCTGAAGACATGGTCGGTGATTCCGAATGGTACGGAGGGATATGCGAAGGCCGAAGTCACGCGTGGTGGTATCGATACGCGTGCGCTGTCGTCGAAGACGATGGAGGTACGGTCCGTGCAGGGGCTCTACATGATCGGTGAAGTCGTCGACGTCACCGGGTGGCTTGGGGGATACAACTTCCAGTGGGCCTGGGCATCGGCATCGGCCGCGGGATCAGCGATCGCGGAGGCCTGACCTGCGCAACCGTCGTTCGACGGTACGGCCGATCGCTTCGTCGAGCGAGCGTTCGAGCACGACGATGTTCGCGCGATGCCATTCATCGGTATGCGTCCACCAGTCGCCCAGTCCAGCCGCCTTGGTGAACAGCAGGCGCGTCCGTACACGTCGTATCGCAGGCATCGTGCGCAGGCACATCCATGCATAGGCCATCATCTGCGGCAGGTACGGTGCGGCCCGTTGGCCGACGTCGGCCGCAGACGCTACATGGGAGGTCTTCCAGTCCCACACTTCCACGATATCGTCGTCGACCGTCATACGAACGTCGATGACGCCTTGCAGGATCGTATCACCGAAGGCCGCGATGAGAGGCTCTTCCACGATTGCGTGGTCGAAGACCATGCCCGCGACAGGTGTGGCATGCAACACGGCCAGCACTTCGCCGATGGCGAATGTCCGTACGTCGGGTGTGATGATCCGCGTGTCGAGCAGCGTTTCCAGTCGTGCACGTTGTTCCGCCTCGTTCATGGTCACTGCCGGTAGCATGTGTTGCAACAGGAAGTGCATGAGCGTTCCATAGGCCGGTCCGGTGCTCGAATCGATACCGGTCTCGATCGTCGATGCACTCGGTTCATCGAGCATGGCCAGTGGATCGAGGAGATCCGTCGCCGTGAGGATGTCGGGGCGATAGTCGATCGCGAGCGGTGCGGAGAGGTCGAGGACGTCGCGTTTTGTGGTGTCCGGAGGCACATAGCCGGCGGCGTCGTATCTCCCGTATCGTCCATGAATGATGAGGCCATTGGAAAAGGCCCATGCGTCCGGGCGATCCGCGATGGGAGAACGCGCATCGAGTACGGGCTGCAGGAGGGCGTTCAGTCCCTTCGGTGCCGAGAGGAATCCCCTGGAGGTGATCCCGAACGGCATACTGACGAGCAGATGATCCCTGGCACGGGTCATTGCGACATAGAGAAGTCTCCGTTCTTCCGCACCATCACGCAGGATCGTCGCCTGACGATTGATGTCGTGCATGAAGGATGTCGGGCGCTCGACGGCGCGACCATCGCTCCGGTAGATCCTGTCGGTCAACGACAGGGTGAGTCCCATCTCGTCCGACCATATCCAGCCCGGCGGTGGTACGCCTGCATTGGTATCGGCGACGATGACGACGGGGAATTCCAGACCCTTCGATGCATGGATGGTCATGACCTGCACGGCGTCGGGATCCGCCATGAAGGTACGTTCCGCCTCCGTATCCCGTTCGGACGGAGGTGTCAACGCATCCACGAGATCGCGTAGCGTCGCACCGGCAGATGTACTCGTATCGTCGAGAATGTCGAGAGCCTTGTCGACGTTCGCGACGATCTGATCCCTGCGTCGATCACCCGCTATGGAAGGATACCATCGTGACGACGACAGCGCACGGCGGAGCACTTGCGTCGGCGGAATGAGGCCGATCGTCGTCCGCGCTTCATCCAGTACCTTCCATGCCGCCTGAAGGGATTCGCCTGCACTACCGTTCCTGACCATGCCGGAGAGGGCATCCCATGCCGAGACCGGGGAGCCGGCGATACGGACCAGGTCGATGTCGTCGACCATCATCATCGGAGAGCGCAGGACGCAGAACAGTGCCAGATCGTCGGCCGTATCGCTGCACCAGAGCAGCAGGTTGCGGAGGTCCGCGATTTCGGGCCGCGAGAAGAATGCCCGCCCACCGTGTGCCTGGTATGGAATGCCCAGCGTACGCAAGGCGTCGATCATGACCGGAATGGCCGTCGTACGGCGTACGAGGATGGCGATGTCACCGGGGCCGACTCGCCGCAGGCCCGACGCATCTTCCACATGGAGCGGTATCGTGCCGTTCAGGATGTCTGCGACGCCACGGGCGCAGTTGCGCAGTTCGGCCGACAGCGCGGAGTCGTCCACGTCCCGCTCGTCGGCTTCACCGGAAAGCTGTGTGGCGATGATCGTCATGGAGCCGAGACCGTCGGGCGCGATACGGCCGCAGGCGAGGTCGGTGTAGGCTACGTCGTAGTCGCTGGCCTGACGGAAGATGTCCGCGCAGAGCGTATTCACCGCCGTCGCCAGTCCGGGAGCCATCCGGAACGACGACGTCATCTTCACCGTATGCCCGATATCGTCAGCCGCCTTGCGGAACAGGCGCACATCGGCTTCGCGGAACCCATATATACTTTGTTTATCATCACCGACGATATAAAGATTCGGAGCGCGGAGCAGGTCGACGATCTCGTACTGTAGGGGATTCGTGTCCTGGAATTCATCGACCATCAGGAAGCGGATACCTCTGCGGACATCCGCGGCGATGCGTTCGTTGCGCAGGAGGTCCCGTGCCATGAGCATCATGTCGTCGAAATCCATACCGTTCCGTTCGATCTTGGCGGCTCTGTAGTGCCTGGCCGCATCGGCGGCGAGATCGAGGACGGTATTCATGCAGTCGATCTGCAACAGTTCCGCATCAGTATCGATATCGGCCGTGGCGAACGATGCGATACGTTCCCACGTCGACTTCGAGATCGGTGTGATATCCCGTACTTCCGGAAAGGCTGCCTGCGCGGACTTCTTGTGTCCGGTGCCACCCTTTGTATAGATGGTGCCGATGAGATGGATGGCTTCTCCGATGATGAGAAGCGAGTCGTCGTGCGCACCGTATCTGAGTCTGTCGACGATGCCGTCGATGGTTCCGATCGTCGTTGCGGCTTCCACGATACCGTTGCCGAGCAATGCGACGAGATTCGTACGAACGGTCAGGAGCAGCGATATCACCGATGAGCGGGCTACGTAGGGCCACGTCTGCAGCCGATGTTGCAGCAGATCCGCCTCGTCGGAAAACCGGCGCCGCCATTCGTCAATGCGGCTGGCCCGTTCGGACGATGTTCCGAAGGTCATGACGAGCTGCTCGACGTTCGGAGGATCGATTTCATCGAAGAGACGCAGCAGGCGCTCGCGTCGATCGTCACCGGACTGCAGCCACATCCGGACGGTCTGCATTACGGCATCCCGTTGCAGGGAGTACGTTTCACGCGGTCCGAGTTCGCGCATGTCGGATTCGAGTCCGAGCTCGTCGGCATACTGCGTGATCAGGCCGCCACAGAAACTGTGGAAGGTACTGATACGAGCCGTGCCCATATGCTGTGCCCATTCGCGGGCCTGGATACCGATCGTCGGATCGTCCTGCAGATCGTCGAGCCGTTCGCGGATGCGACTGCGCATTTCCGCGGCGGCCTTGATCGTGAAGGTGATAGCCACGATCTCGTCGAGTTGCGCTTCGCCGGCCAGGAGAATATTGACGAAACGTTCCGTCAGCACTCTGGTCTTGCCCGAACCGGCATTGGCGAGGACCGCCAGATGGCGGTTCGTCGACAACGCTTCCTGCTGTTCGGGAGTGAACATCATGATCGGTCAGTCATCGGATGGTGAGGGCAGTATCAGGCAGCGACTCCATCGATCCGGACGGCACCAGCGCCGGGCTGCCGCATTGACGTCGTCGATGGTCACGGCGTTGATCCTGTCGATCGTCACATAGGGATCTTCGGGAACGCCGTCTTCGAACATTCCCTTGCCGAGCATCGTCATCCGTGCCGTCAGTGATTCGAGCGACATGATCTTGCCTGCACGCATCTGTTCCTTTGCCCTGCGCAGTTCGGCGGGACGCAGACCCTCGCGTGCGACCAGCGCCAGTTCTTCGTCGATGACGGCCAGTGCGCGATCACGGCGCTGCTCTTCCACACCGGCGTAGATGGCGAAGATTCCGCAGTCGACGAACAGTTGCAACTGCGAATAGACGTTGTAGGCCAGTCCCTTCCGCTCGCGCAGACGTACGTTCAGTCGCGAGGACATTCCGTCTCCCAGTGCCGTGTTCAGCAGCATCAGGGCGAACCGTTCGGAATCGCGGTGACCGGGTACGCGCACCTGCCAGAGGATGTGGGCCTGCTGGACCGGACGCTCCATGGTCAACGACGAGGTGGAGAGAGAAGGAGGGGCCTTACGCGACAAGGCACGGCCTCGCGGGCGCACATTCGTCAACGTGCGTTCGGCCAGTGCGATGAAGTCTTCGGGGTCGACGTTGCCCGATACCGTGACGATCAGCGACCCCGCATGATAGTGGCGGGCATGGAAGTTCCGGACATCGTCGGCCGTGATATTCGCCACGCTGTCCACCGTGCCCACGATGGGAACTCCCAGCGGGTGCCTGCCGAACATCTGTCCTTCACCGGTATCGAAGATGAATTCTTCGGCTTCGTCCTCGTATGAACGGATCTCTTCGGTGATGATCGTACGTTCCTTCTCCACATCCTTCGGATCGAAGACCGGATTCAGGACGACGTCGGCCAACGTACGGAATACGGCGGGGAGGTGTTCGCGCAGGGTTCTGACGTAGTAGCAGGTCTCTTCCTTCGTCGTATATGCGTTGGCATAGGCTCCGACGTTCTCGAAGTCCCTGGCGATGCGCTGCGTCGTACGTCCGGGTGTGCGTCGGAACGAGGTATGTTCGACGAAATGGGCCACGCCTGCCTGGGAGCGGGGTTCGTCCCGTGTACCGGCCCGTACCCAGATGCCGACGGCACACGAATCCACGGACGGTACGCGATCGACGATGACCGGAATTCCGTTGGACAGGCGGGTCGTGAGGGGAGAATATACCGAGCGTGAGGTCGTATCCATACCGTCATCATTGGAAGGAGAGCCCAAATATAGCACCGGGTAGGCAGTGACCGTTGGCCGTGATCCGGGATATGGCCATTTTCGTATCCGAGTATCACAAGGGGAACATGCGAGCTCTCATCCGCCTGTTGCTGTCGTTCGACAATCTGATGATCACCATCGCCACGTGTATCGCGGCGCTGCTGCTCTATGTCGTGCCGCAGAACTTCGACTTTCTCAGCCCGCTTTCCCAGGCCCTCGGAGACGTTGATCTCACGGACATCGTGCTGTCCCAGCTCCGTGGCGACGATCATGTCGACGTCGACACGTCGATCGTTCTGGTCAACATCGGTAACGGAGACAGGGCACAGATCGCCGAACAGCTCCGGAACATCAGCCGTTTCGAGCCGGCAGCCGTAGGTCTCGATGCCTTCTTTCTCGCACAGAAGGACGTCGAGCTGGATTCTGCTCTCGCACGGGCGCTGGCCGCGACACCGAATCTCGTGATGGTGTCCAGGCTCGAAGCCGACGACGACGGAACCTCGTTCCACGACCTCGTGCGCAGCCGCCCGGAGTTCGGTCATAGTGCCTATACCGGATTTGCCAACCTCGTCACCGAAGAGGAGAAGGACGTGAAGACGTGCCGCGAGGTATCGTTCGAGGAGAAGGTCGATGGCCGGACGGAACCGTCATTCCCCATCGCCCTGGCCACGATCGTCGCCCCGGACAAGGCGCGTACCGCTCTGGCACGCGAGCAGACGACGGAGACCATCAACTTCCGTGGCAACCTCGGGAGCTTCTACCACATCGACGTCGAGCAATCGCTCGATCCGGGGGCCGACCTCTCCGTGGTCAAGGGCAAGGTCGTCCTGATGGGCTTCCTCGGAGACTACATCGGCGAGAAGAGCGTGGAGGACAAGTTCTTCACGCCCATGAACGAACAATACGTGGGACGCAGTCTGCCGGACATGTACGGTGTCGTGATCCATGCCAATGTCCTGTCCATGATCCTGTCGGGTGAATACATCGCGACGGCGACATTCGCCCAGAATCTTTTACTCGGTATGTGCGTACTCGTCCTGAACGTTTTGACGTTTACGTACATTTACACCCGGTACGAAGCCTGGTACGATACACTTGCCCTGGCCATCCAGCTCGTGGAGTCCCTCGCGATCTTCTATGGAACCATCGTTCTGTTCGATGATTACCACGTCAAGATCAATCCGACACCGGCGCTCCTGGGCGTCTTCCTCGTCGGGACGGTCCATGATCTCTATCAGGACTCGTTGAAGAAAATCATCCTTCGTACCTTCCGAAAGAAAAGGGCAGAACAATGAGAGCGATACTCCTGACGATGTTCCTGTGTGCAGCCGTGACGGTGACGTCCGCGCAGGACAGATTCAAGGTTCTTGCGGTGCGGGGCAAGGTGACCTGCAATGCGGGATCGGTCCGTCTAGGTATGAAGCTTGGTCTCAAGGAACGCGTCACGGTAACGAAGGGCGGCTACGTCAGTCTCGCCCACAACAACGGCCGCACACTCGAGCTGAGCAAGGAAGGCGCATACAAGATCGCCGATCTCGACAAGGCGGCCACCAGGAAGAGCTCCAGCGTCAGCGGCAAGTTCGCCGCCTATGTCTACAACGAACTGACCGAGGTCGACGAGCCCATCGCATTCAAGGACGATCACAAGGGGCGCATGAAGACGGTCGGTGCCGTCGAGCGTGCGGATGGCGATGACGTGAGCGTCGTCGATACCATCGATGCCGCAGTAGGTGGTATGGGCGAGGCACGACAACTGGCGGTGGTCGCATACAACGGTATGGCCAGGGGGAAGGAACTCGTCGCCATCATGCCCCGGCATACACGACTGATCGGCGATAGCGTGACGTTCGTATGGCACAGGCTGCCGAACACGTCGAGATACAAGGTCGTCGTTCTGGACCGTGAGAACAGGGAGATATTCGGCCGTGACGTATCGGATACGTCGATGATGGTCACGACGGCGCAACTGCCGCTGACGCCTGGCCAGGTCTACTTCTGGCACGTCGAAGGTGGGGGCGGCGTCCGCTCGGACGAGTACGCTCTCTATCGTCTGACGCCGGCGGAGCGTGCGGAGGCCGAAGCCGTGGTCCATGGGGCGAAGGACGACATGGACGACGATCAGTCGGCTATCGCACGGCTGATTCTCGCCGCTGCCTATGAAGATCAGGGATTGATGTACGACGCACATCGTGCGTATATCGACGCGGTGAATATCGCACCGGGCGTACAGAACTACAAGCGCCTGCATGCCGAGTTCCTGCGCCGTCAGGGATTGAATTACGACGCCTATCAGGCGTATCGATAGGAGAACTACATGACGCCGGTACAACTCTGGCTCGTCGCTGCCATCGTTCTGTTCATTCTCGAAGTTATCACACCAGGCTTCGTTCTGGCAAATTTCGGCGTAGCCGCTCTCGCCGCAGGTGTTGTGGCATGGGCCGGCGGGGGAGAGATCGCCCAGGTCATGACTTTCTGTATCGTCTGCCTGCTGTCCTTCGTGACCATCCGGCCCTTCCTGCAGAAGACCATCTTCCGTGAAGGAAGGCGTGCGCGTACGGGAACGGATGCGTTGATCGGTCGCATGGCGAAAGTATCGGAAGACATTCCATCGGCACCCGATACCGGGCGCGTGCTCATCGACGGCGACGACTGGCGTGCCATGTCGCTGAACGGTGGCGCTATCCATGCCGGGGCCGTGGTGCGTATCGTGCGGGTAGACAGTACGACCGTCATCGTCAGCGAACAATAGTCATTCATTCAGCAAGGTCTCGTCATGGAATATGTACTCGGTGCATTGGTCCTGTTCGTCCTCGTCCTTCTCATGAAGGGTATCCGTGTCGTTCAGCAGGCGGAGACGATCATCATCGAACGTCTCGGCCGCTATCACAGGACGCTGGAAAGCGGCATCAATATCATCATCCCGTTGATCGACAAGCCGCGTCCGATCGACTGGCGCTTCGTACGCACCGATCCGTCCGGCAAGAGCCTGTACATCGCCATGCGTACGCCGAAGATCGATCTGCGCGAAACCGTCTACGACTTTCCGCGCCAGGGTGTGATCACGCGCGACAACGTGACGATCGAGATCAATGCCTTGCTCTACTTCCAGGTCGTGGAACCGATGAAGGCCGTTTACGAAATCTCCAATCTTCCCGATGCGATCCAGAAGCTGACGCAGACGACGCTGCGTAACGTGATCGGGGATCTCGAGCTCGACGAGACGCTGACGTCACGCGATACCATCAACAGCAAGCTGCGGGCCATCCTCGACGAGGCATCGCACAAGTGGGGCGTGAAGGTCAATCGCGTCGAGTTGCAGGACATCATCCCTCCGCGGGACATCCAGGAAGCGATGGAGAAGCAGATGCGTGCGGAACGCGATCGTCGTGCCACCATCCTCACGGCCGAAGCCAGCAAGAAGAGCGCCGTCCTCGAGTCGGAAGGTATGCGCGAGTCGGAGATCAATCGTGCAGAAGGCGAGAAACGTTCGCAGATCCTCATTGCCGAGGGCGAAGCCGAGGCGCGGATGCGTGTTGCCAACGGAGAGGCCGAAGCCATCAAGAGCGTCGCTTCGGCCGTCGCACAGAGCAAGGGCGATCCCACGCAATACCTGATCGCGATCCGTTACATCGAGGCCATGAAGGAAATGGCGATGAACGGTAACAAGACGGTCTTCATGCCCTATGAAGCCAGCGGTGTTATGTCGTCGCTCGCCGCCATGAAGGAGATCTGGAAACAACCATGATGACGTACCTGGTTGTCCTTTCACTGGTCGGTGCCAGTCTTCATGGAATGACGGTATCCGACCCCGATGATGTCTGGAAGGCCCTCCATCAGCGGATGAGGGCCTTCGACACGACGCTGGACTATACACAGGTACGGATGGCCTACGTCCGGTCCTCGGCATACGATCCGTACGGTGAGTTGTCGATGAGCGATATGATCATGGATGGGGTTCGTGCTCTGGCAGCCGGTAACACCCGACGCGCACGAACCCTCCTGGATTCTGCCGTAGCTGGACAACCACTGAACGTGCAGGCAAATATTGCCATGGCTACGTTTTTGGAACGTATCGGACGGAATGATACGGCTAAGGCATACAGGAGAATTGCGAATGGAGTATTGAGTGCCCTGATGTCGTCCGGGAATGGGCGCTCTGCTTCTACGGCGATGGTGGCTATCAGTACCGGCGAAGAATATGCCTATATGACCATGTTCAACCTGACGCCGCTATTCGAGATAACACGGTACGTCGATGGCAAGCGGTATAATCTGCGTCAATGCCAAACCGCAGATGGTGACACAGTGCGAATTTGGTTCAATATCGATCTGTCGATCGAACGTCTGTCCCGAACGACACGGGAAAGATAGTACGGATCACTCCGGTATCACCGACCACGGAATCGTCCTGCCGGCCCACATCGGTACCACGGAGCCGTAACGTTCGGGAATGGTCATGGCCTCGTTCGTCAATCGTATGGTGCGTTCGGGAGGCTGGATACGATAGATGCGCTTCGCATTGTCGCTCACGAAGGCCTGCAGACGATCCAGCGCGTGATGACGTTCGAACAGCTCACCGAGCAAGGGCAGGATGATTGGGGCGGTGAAGACGCCGGCCGCGCATCCGGGACATTCCTTCTTGTCGATAGGATGCGGCGCACTGTCGCTGCCGAACATCAGTTTCGGGTGGGCCTCCAGCGCCGCTTTCAGCAAGGCGTCGCGGTCCTCGGGGCGCTTCGCGATAGGCTTGCAGAACAGATGGGGATTCATGAGGCCACCGACGACGTCATCGAGCGTGATGATGAGGTGATGCAGCGTTACCGTCGCATGAAGATTCTCGTACCGGTCGAGCAACGTGACGGCATCGGCGGTGGTGATGTGTTCCATCGTGATCCGCAGGCGCGGGAACCGTTCCGCGAGATGACGATAGACGTCGCAGAATTCACGTTCCCGATCCATCACGAAGCCGTGCGTTTCGCCGTGGACGAGCAGGGGAATGTCCTGTTCCTGCATCATGGCGAAGACGTGATCCATCTTCCCGATCTCCTGGACACCCGCTTCGCTGTTCGTCGTGGCACCGGCGGGATAGAGCTTGATGCCGATGATATGCGGCTTCGCGGCAGCGAGTTCGGCTTCCGTATAGTCGCGGAAGAACAGCGTCATGTAGGGCTCGAACGCATGCGGGGCGACGGCTGCACGGACTTCCTCCGTATACCACAGAAGGCGCTCGACGGAGTTCACCGGCGGGAGCAGGTTGGGCATGATGACGCCACCGGCGAAATGGCCGGCGGTGAGTGGAGCCACGAGACGGAGCATGTCGTCCTGCCTGAAGTGCAGGTGCATGTCGAGCGGAGAGCGGAGGGTGATGGTCATGATCGTTCCGGATATGCGGGAATGTCGGGGCACATGTCGACGACGCCATCGGCATCCACATGTGCGCAGTAGGCCGTGAAGCCGTTCGTCAGAAGGACGTACGGCGCCTTCAGCGTGATGTTGTACCAGGCGGACTGGCGTAGCGTATCGGCGGTGACGGGGACGCTCGGTGCCTTGCATTCGACGAGGAGGAAGGGCTTGATGTCGGAATCCACCCACAGGATGTCGTAGCGCATACCCTGCTTGTCGATCGTCCGTTCGATGGAACCGTGCCCGATGGGATAGCATTTGTCGTTGATGAGCCAGTTGATGACGTGCTGTCTGACCCACTCTTCGGGTGTCAGCACGACGTACTGTTTACGGATGACGTCGAAGATGCGCACCGTACCGTCCTCGGTCCGCACGCGAGGTGCGATCGGAGGGAAGATGAGGGACGGTAGTGCGATCAACTCAGACATGAAGAGGATCCGGCGTCAGCATGGCGAAGAGGGCTCCGATGGCTTGCTGGACGTTGTCGTGGACGTCGACGATGGACGCTTCCATCATGTAGCACGGTGCCGTGATGATGTTGTTGCCGGCATCGATCGTGACTTCATGGACGGAATTCATATGCGTTCGTGCATCAAGTTTCTCCATGCCTGCGTTGACCTCGGCGATATCGTAGGGCGAAGCCTCTTCCGTCGTTCCGACGGTCAGATGCGGCTTGACGCCGGATCCTTCGAGAGCTTTCGCGATGACGGTAGGTCCCATGCAGAGACCGACGACCGGTTTTCCTGCGTGGACCATGGAGACGATGAGGTTCTTCACGGCAGGCAGGATCGTCCCATCGGGACCATCGAAGGCCCATGAGGTGAGATTCTTCGCATCGCCGAATCCACCGGGAATGACGAGCGCATCGATCTCGTCGATCGTGATATCGGCAACGTTCCGGATGTCGCCGCGGGCGATGCGCGCCGCCTCCGTGAGGACATTACGCTGCTCCGGCATTTCGTTGCCGGTACGATGGTCGATGACGTGATGCTGTCGTACGTCCGGAGCCAAGCACAACGATGTCCCTCCACGTTGACCGATGGCCAGCATGGTGAAGACCGATTCCTGGATTTCCGCGCCGTCGTAGACGCCGCAGCCTGAGAGAAGTATGCCGATGGTCATGGTATTCTGTCGATGGTGATGATGTCGTCTGTTGGAGCTGGCGGCGGGCAGGACTCATCGTCGTCCGGTCCGCATCATATCCTTCGTCTTCTTCGTGAACATGTAGACGATGAAGAGAAAGGCCACGCCGTTGGCCCAGATGATACTGACGTCGGAACGGATGATGCCGTAGAGCAGCCAGAGAAGGCTGCCACAGAGCATCAGGCCGAGCATGCCGATGCTGAGCTGATCGACGGCCTGCGTACGCCATACCTTGAAGGCCTGTGGCGCCAGTGCGAAGGTGGAGCAACTGCCGGCCATCAGACCGAGAATCGTAACGTCATCCATGGAACGTCAATCGATGGTAGGCAGCCGTGATACGTTCGGGATGATTGCTCACCACGGCCTGGATGCCGTACGACAGTGCCTTGCGGAGATCGTCTTCCGTGTTGACGGTATAGACGCCGACAGGAAGTCCGTGAGCACGGGCATCGTTGGCGCGCGCGTGGGTGAGCTCCTGAAGCGAGCAGCCGTAGGCATCGGCTCCGCAAGCGCGTACCACTTCGCTGGGCATGCGCTTGTCGCCGGGAACGTTGATGGCGACGGTATGGAGCGTATTGTCGATCGACTTCACGAGAGCCAACGTGCGATGATCGAACGAGGCGAAGGCCATGAACGGTCCGATGCCGACCCGATGGACGAGTGCGACGAGGTCGTGGATATCCTGAACGGTCGATGGGTCGTCGTCCTGCATCGGCTTCAATTCGATGTTGAGATAGGCGCGCCCCTCGAGTGCGGACAACGCTTCGCTCAGCAGGGGCACACGTTCACCCGTGAACAGCGGCGAGAACCAGGAACCTGCGTCGAGCTTGCGGAGGTCGGCGAGCGGTGTACGGCGTACGTAGCCATGACCGTTCGTGGTGCGGCCGAGTATGGCGTCGTGGAATACGACGAGTTCGTGATCGGCCGTCGTCTGCACATCGAGTTCTACCATACGTGCGCCACCTTCCACGGCCATACGTAGTGCGGCGAGGGTATTCTCCGGTGCCATGCCGGAAGCGCCGCGGTGGGCGACGACGAAGAATGGTGTGGACCGGACGAATCGTGCGAGTGGAATCACGCAAATGTTCCTTCGACGGGGCCGCGATAGCCACGAAGCATGTCGGTCGTCTGCATGCGCTTCTTGCCGGGAGTCTGGATCTCGCTCAACAGCAATGCACCATCGGCACATCCTGCGAGCAGGCCATACGGCGTCATGCGAAACGTTCCCATCGGACATGTTTCGTCTGCGGGTGCGGCGTGATAGATCTTGAGTACTTCGCCGTTCCAGTGCGTCCATGCGCATGGTACGGGCGAAAGGCCATGGATGAAGTTACGCACATCGTGCCGTTGTTTCGTCCAGTCGATCCGGCTCGTCTCGCGGAATACCTTCGGCGCTGGCGAGGCCAGCGATTCCAGTTGCAGGATGGGAGCCGTCGTGCCGTCCAGGAGCATCCGCACGGTCTGTACGGCACAGTCCGCGGCCAGCGGCATCAGACGGGCATAGAGCTCGCCTGCCGTCATGCCGTCGGGAACGTCGCAGCGTTCCTGCAGGAGGATGTTGCCGGTATCCACGACGTCGTTGAGTAAAAAGCTGGTAACACCCGATTCCCGGTCGCCGTTGATGATGGCATGATTGATCGGTGCCGCACCACGGTAACGGGGCAGAAGGGAGGCATGGACGTTGAAGGCGCCGAGGCGGGCCATCGTATAGATGGTGCGGGGAAGGATACGGAATGCGATCACGCACAGGATATCGGGTTCGAGGGCGGCCAGTGTCTCGGCGAAGGCGGGGTCCTTCAGCGACGCGGGCTGAAGAATCGTGTCGATGCCGAGATCCAGGGCTGCCCGCTTGACCTCGGACGGCTGTACGTTGAGTCCGCGTCCTCGTGCCTTGTCGGGAATGGTGACGACTGCGCGGACACCGAATCCGGTATGCAGGGCCTGCAGTGCGGGTACGGCGAATTCAGGCGTTCCCATGAAGATGATCGAGGACATGGTCAGCCGTGCATCGTTGGTTGATTCGTGAGGTTGCCGACGATGGACGCCTCGATGGCGCCGAACTCCGTCAGGCGCTGCTTGACGACGTCATGCGGGAAGTACTCGCGGGCGATGTCGGTATAGGCTCTGTAGTGTCCGGCTTCCGATGCCAGCAACGATCTGTACAAGGTTCGCAGCACGTCCGTGTCGGCATGCTCCGCGAGCAGGGAGAACCGCTCGCACGAACGGGCTTCGATGAAGGCGCCGACGATGAGAGAGTCGAGCAGCCTGTATGGTTCCGCCGTACGGATGTGTTCGTGCAAGGCCTTGGCGTAGGCATTTCCCGTATCGGGTGTCAGTGTGATACTCCGTTGTTCGAGTTCACGAACGACGAGGTCGAAGTGTTCGATCTCTTCCTTGGCGAGATCGATCATGTCCTTCACGAGACGCATGCGGTCCGGATACCTGTTGATCATGGCCAGGGCAAAGGCTGCAGCCTTCTTCTCGCAATGGGCATGGTCGATCAGTATCTGTGCATGATGGGCATTGGCCACGGCCACCCATCCCGGATTGCTTTCACATTGGAGGCAGAGCATGGGACAAAGATATGACCGAAGCGAGCCATGGCGGGTATGTAATATGCTCCGGCCGCACGTGGACACGACGGCGCCGCCGTATCCGTTCGGACAGGGCGGCGTCATGGATCCGTTCCGTGGTACGAAGGTATCTCCTACTTCAGGAGTTCCAGGGCCTTCTGTACGATACCGGCGAATCTGGCGTCGTCCACGGGTTCCTTCGTATTCATCCACGAACAGGAGATCGAATACCAGTCCCCGTCGGTCGCGCGAAGGAGGTAGGTCATATTGATGACGCCGGGCTCGGAGCCGCCCTTGTAGCCTGCATAGCTCCAGCGACGTTCGTCAACCGTGACTCCCTTGTTGATGCCGAGGACTCCGAGAACGGGAGAGAGCTTCGGCTTGTCGGCCTGCATGCGGAGCCAGTTCATGGCCTTCGTGAGATCGGGCGTGGTGGCGAACCATTCGACCTTGTCCGGTATCACCACCTTGTCGGCCATGGCTACGTCGGACAGGGGAAGGGGAGCTATTTCCTTGCCGAGCATGTCCATGCGTTGTTTCGCATCGAGGGAAGCGTATCGTTGGGCACGGGAAGCGTCTTCGGTGAACTTGATGAGGAACATGTCACGCGTCGTCATGAACGGACTGTTGAGTACGGATTGCCTGTGCCCCATGACCGCCTGGATGGCTTCCACCTTGTCGCGTCCGAGATGGAGAAGGAGATGATCCGTTGCCGTGTTGTCGGAAATGCTGATCATCAGCGATGCGAGCGTGTGGAGCGTGACGGGTGAGCCATGTGGCCACTTCTGCAGGATGCCTGACGGTAACGAGAACCTGTTCGAATCGAGAGCGATGACTTCGTCCCATCGATGCTGCCCTGCATCGATGCTCCGCACGAGCTCGCCCAGAATGTAGAGCTTGAAGGTACTGCCGATCGGCAGTGCCGCATCGGGATTGTAGGAGGCGACGGTCGTTCCCTTCGTCAGATTGACGGCATGGAGTGACGTCGTACCGGGGAAGGTCTTGAGATCGGCCAGGAGGCTGTCCATCGTGGCGACGTTCTTCGACGGCGGACGCAGCATGAGGCCGGAAATGCGGTGAGGCGGTTGCGATTCGATACGGATGTCGACGGGGACAGTGTATCCGCCCGACGTCTGCATGGCCGTCGAAGCTGCCCATTCACCTTCGCGCTTCGTCAATGCCCATCCCGTGCACGTTCCTGCCATCGTCTGAAGCTGCTGGATACCGGCCAGGAGTCGTGGGATCGGGACTGCCTTGACGAATTCGTTCGTGAACATGGTGTCGAGACCACCGGGCATCGGCGTGAAGGACGTGCAGAGCTGATCCATACGTCTGCTCAGGGGGTCCCCTCCGGATGCCGGTTCCAGGGCGAACGCCGAACCGGCGCCGACGACGCAGGAAATTCCGATGATAAACGAACGTAGCATCCGGGGCATGAACGTCTCCATAGTGGTGGATGGAACTGGCATGATTTTTACTTCCTGAAGAACATGCAATATACCGTGCATCATCTTCCGTGTATCTCCAAGCTGGACGCCGTCAACCCGGTGTCGTGCGTCGTCGTGTTCGACGTGGAACCGATACATAGGAGAATTGCCGGATACGGATAGAAGAACAGACTAGTTACGTGCAGACCGAGGCGATTCTCCGAACCAGGGGAATCGCCTCGTTGTTTTTTCAGGAGGGATCATGGAACGAAGGGTACGCTTGAAAAGGAACATCACGTTGCTGCGGATCCTGCAGATCGTGCGTTCATTCACACTCACCATTCCGATCATCGTCATTTTCTACAAGTCGGCGGGGATGTCGATCCAGGACGTCATGCTGCTGCAGGCCATTTTCGCCGCCATCATCGTCGTGGTCGAAGTACCGTCCGGCTATTTCTCCGACGTTCTCGGACGACGGAAGACGCTCATGATCGGAAGTATCTTCGTGGTCGCGGGGTGGGCCTACTATACCGTCGCATCGTCGTTCGGCGGCTTCTTCGTGGCCGAGCTCCTGCTCGGCATAGGATTCAGTTTCCATTCGGGAACGGATTCGGCATTGCTCTACGATACGTTGCTCGAACTCGGTACGACGGAGCGCAGCGTGCGTGAAGAGGGGGCCCAGCTTTCGGCGGGGAATTTCGCAGAAGCCGTGGCCGGTGTACTCGGTGGCCTGCTGGCGGGTATTTCCCTGATCACACCGTTCCATGCACAGGCCATCGTGACCATCGTGCTTCTGCCTGCATCCTGGATGCTCGTCGAACCCATCGTCCATCGTACGGAGGGAAGGGCCGCGAGCATGCGGGACGTGCTGGCCACGGTACACGATGCCATGGTGAAGAATGCCGAGCTGCGATGGATCATCATCGCAGGGTCCATCATGGGAGCCTCGACGTTGACGATGGTCTGGCTGCTCCAGCCCTACATGTTGAACGTGGGAGTACCCGTGGCCTGGTTCGGCGTCATCTGGGCCTCGCTGAATGGACTGGTCGGTGTGTTCGCCCTGCGCGCCCATACGCTGCAGGAGCGTTTCGGTGACCGGTCGACGGTCGTCCTGCTCGCCATCGCCGTCGCGATCGGCTATGCGGTACTCGGTACGTGGTCCACGTGGATCGTCCTGCCCGTCGTCGTCGGCTTCTACTTCGCGCGTGGTGTCGGCAACCCCGTCTTCGCATCGGCCATCAACGTCCGTGTGGCGAGTGAGCGACGCGCGACCGTGCTGTCCGTCCGACAGCTGGGGATGCGCGTGATCTTCATGATCGTCGGTCCCGTCGTGGGATGGGTGAACGACAACGTATCGATGAGTGTGGCGCTCTACGTTTCCGCGCTCGTGTTCGGAATGTCGTCCCTTGTCGCCGTGTGGCTGTGGGGACGCAGTCAGCGTACGTCGAACGGTACGCTGACCTCGAACGTGGAGGTGAACAGTCGCATCACGTAGTTACCGGCAGGCTTGTTCCGCATGTCGAGCGTACGTTCGACAAGACCCGATTCCGCCGCATCGTTCTCGATCTCGATCACGCGCCATCCGAAGGGATTGGTGACGTAGAGCATGATGTGCTGCTGCTCGGGGATGGTATAGCGGATGCGGAAGTAGTTCGCGGTGTCGGCGTCCATCGTCACGGACATCGATGGGCGCCGTACGTCGCGGAGTTGCTCGACGTCGGCCTTCGAGCCTACGCGTGAATAGAAGTAGATGCGCGGTGTCCACGTGGAATCCGTCTGCTCGCTGACGGTATAGTATCCGCTGCCGTCCGCGGACCAGGTGATGCTTTCACCCTGCGTTTCGGGCATGTATTCGAGGGTGTCGGGTTGACGGGCGAACATCGACCGGAACGATTCGCCCCGCTCGACGTCGCGTTTCCAATGGAAGACGTTGATGTAGTTCTTGACCAGCACTTCCCGTCCATCGGGGGAGACATCTCCTGCGACGGCGAGATAGAAGGGGAGTTCACCAACGAACTCGAGCGTGTCGACCACGCCCGTCCGCTGCGGATAGGCCGCACGATAGATACGGTTCCTGCGTTCGCGTTTGCTGATGACGTAGAGATCGCCCGTCGTGGGATCGGACAGCAACGTCTCCGCATCGCGGGCACCATCGGGATAGGCGAACTCGAGTTTATCGGCCGTTGCCGACATCTTCGAGGCCGCGATCTTCGGTTCTTCCAGACGATAGACGACGATCGTCGGGGCCTTGGCCTCGTTATCGCCGATTTCGCCGATATAGAGATAGGAACGTCCTTCGTTCGGCCCCGGACCTATGGCGATGTCTTCCCAGTCGCGATTCGTGGCATTGTCGATCTTCACTTCGGACAGCAGGTTCCCCTTGTCGTCGATCGCGAAGATCCGCGCCTCGTCGCCCGAATCGTTCAGCGCCCACAGAACACCGTCCTGCATCCTGGACGCGATCAGTCCGGATGCCTCGTTGATGACGACCGGGAGCTTCCCCGTCTGCATGAGGACGAAGTACGGCCGCTCCGATGGTTCCGGAGAGGATGTGCAACCTGCCGCATGCATGGTGGCGAGCATGCATAGGGCGACGATCGGGACGATGACGTTCTTCATGGTCATCAGGCAACGATGAGGTTGACGAGTTTGCCCTTCACGATGATGCGCTTCACGATCGTCTTGCCATCGATCATGCGTTGCACGTTCTCGTCAGCCAGTGCAGCCTGTTCCATTGCCGCCTCATCGGCATCGGCGTCGATGACGGCCTTGCCGCGAACCTTCGAATTGACCTGCAGGACGATCTCGACTTCACTCTGGACGAGTTTGGCTTCGTCGACGATGGGGAAGGATGCGAGATGGACCGACGTCGCATGACCGAGTTTCTGCCAGAGTTCTTCCGTGATGTGCGGTGCGAAGGGAGCGAGGCAGAGAACGAACTGTTCCATGGCGATGCGTGGACGTATGTCCACGGCCGTGAACTCGTTCACGAAGATCATGAACTGGGCGATGGCGGTATTGAAGCTGAGGGTATCGATGTCCTGCCTTGTCTTCCTGATCGTTGAATGCAGCACGAAGTCCTGCTGTTTGTTGCACGGCACGTCCTGTACCGACGGATGGAGGGTTCCTTCCTCCGTCACGATCAGTCGCCATGCGCGGTTGAGGAACCGTGAAATCCCTTCCACACCCTTCGTATTCCACGGCTTGGACGCTTCGAGCGGTCCGAGGAACATTTCGTAGAGGCGGAGTGCATCGGCTCCGTATTCGGCGACGATATCGTCGGGATTGACGACGTTGCCGAGTGACTTGGACATCTTCCGTCCGTCCTCACCCATGATGAGGCCCTGATGGAAGACCCGTTTGAACGGCTCCGGCGTCGAGACGTAGCCGTAGTCGAAGAGGACCTTATGCCAGAAGCGGGCATAGAGCAGGTGTAGCACTGCGTGTTCGCTGCCCCCGATATAGAGGTCCACGCCGGTTGCGCCCATCCAGTAGCGCTCCTTGTCGGTAGCGCAGAAGGTGGCATCGTTGTGCGGGTCGCAGTACCGGAGGTAGTACCAGCACGATCCAGCCCATTGCGGCATCGTATTCGTTTCGAAGCGTGCACGCTTGCCCGTCTTCGCGTCCACGAAGTCGATCCATTCCGGTACGGTCGCCAGCGGAGACTCGCCCGTGCCAGCAGGTTTGAAGTTCTTCACGTCGGGCAGGATGAGCGGGAGCTCGTCCGCATCGAGTGCGCGGCGGCTTCCATCTTCGAAGAACATGATGGGAATCGGCTCACCCCAGTAGCGTTGACGCGAAAACAACCAGTCGCGAAGCTTGTACTGGATCCGTCGTGCGCCGATGCCTTGGGCCTCGACCCATGCGATGAGGGCTGCCTTCGCGGCAGCCGTATCGAGGCCGTTCAGCGAGACGTCGGTATTCATCGAATTCACGCCGATCCCGGCATCGGAGAACGGAGCTTCGGCAACGTCGATCACCGTGCCGTCGGCAGGGGTCACAACCTGGACGATCTGAAGGCCGAAGGCGCGTGCGAACTCGTGATCACGCCCGTCATGCCCCGGAACGGCCATGATGGCTCCCGTTCCGTAATGTGCCAGGACGTAGTCGGCGATCCAGATTGGGATGAGCTGGCCACTGGCCGGATTGACGGCATAGGCACCGGTGAAGACGCCGGTCTTGTTCTTGTTCAGTTCCGTACGTTCGAGGTCGCTCTTGAACGAAGCGGCTTCGCGATAGCCGAGCACTTCACCGCGACGATTCTCACTGACGATATATTCAATGAGTGGATGTTCCGGAGCCAGTACGAGGTAGGTGGCTCCGAAGATCGTATCCGGACGCGTAGTGAAGACCGTGATGGTATGATCCGTTCCATCGACGCCGAAGCATACGTCGGCGCCTTCGCTGCGGCCGATCCAGTTACGCTGCATGTCCATGGTGGACGACGGCCATTCCAGCCCGTCGAGGTCCTGCAGCAGACGCTCAGCGTAGGCCGTGATCCGCAGCATCCATTGACGCATCGGACGCCGTTCGACGGTATAGCCCTTCTCCTTCCATTCATCGACTTCCTCGTTCGCGAGTACCGTTCCGAGTTCCTCGCACCAGTTCACGGGAATCGACGCGATGAAGGCCAGCCTCTTGCCGTCCTTGTAGAGTTCGATCTCGAGAGGATCTACGATGTCGGCCGGTATCGGCAGTTCATCGATATGTCGTGCGCGCCCGGCTGACTCGTCGTACCATGAATTGTAGATCATGAGGAACATCCACTGCGTCCAGCGATAGTAGGACGGTAGCGTGGTGTTCACTTCGCGGCTCCAGTCGTAGTCGAAGCCGACCAGATTCAACTGGCGTTTGAAGTTGCCGACGTTCTGTTCGGTAGCGACGGACGGGTGGATACCCGTCGTCATCGAATAGCGCTCGGTAGGCAGGCCGAAGGCATCGAATCCCATCGGATGCAGGACGTTGTATCCGCACATGCGCTTGAACCGCGACACGATGTCCGTGGCCGTATATCCTTCCGGATGGCCGATATGGAGGCCTGCGCCGGATGGGTAGGGGAACATGTCGAGCACGTAGTACTTCGGACGCGACGTATCGTCGGATACCCGATAGACGTTCGTGTCGATCCAGTTCTGTTGCCACTTGCGTTCGATGTCGGAAAACGGATAGAAGGACATGCTCTGATTCTTGATGCTGGTGTCGAATGATGTTGGGATGCCGCCGGACCCGCAATTTATGTTCCGGAGGGTACATTTTCCTGAATCAGACCGAGAACTGCGCCGGCGGGATCCCTGATGACGGCGATCAGCATGTCGCCGATACGGCGAGGTCCGTTGACGACGGCCCCTCCACGCGCATTGACCTTGCGGACGCTTTCGGTCATGTCTGTCACGGTGACGTAGATGATCCATTGGGCCGGGATGTCGGCATTCATCCCCCGGGCATGGCACACACCGGTCACGATCTCGTTCGTATCGGGGCGATGCATGTTGTAGTCGGCGTAGGTCTCCATGTCATGGTCGCTGGCCGTCCAGCCGATGACGTCCTTGTAGAAATCGCGTACTTCTTCGGCGTGGGGAACGGTAAGATCCTGCCATACGATCCGGCCGGGCGACGACGAGCTTGATTCGGACATGACACCTCCCTGTGTATGAATGATGAATAGACGATGATACCGTTACAACATACGGCGAAGGGGCATAGTTCCGCAGGCGGCCTGTTGTCATATCTTGCGAATATGAACTACACCCGTCTCGGGCGTACAGCCCTCAGCGTAAGCCGACTTTGCCTCGGCACCATGAACTTCGGTCCGACCACGCCGGAGCGCGAATCCTTCACCATCATGGACCGGGCCCTCGAGTTCGGCATCAACTTCTTCGATACCGCCGACGTCTACGGTGGCGAGAAGGGAAAGGGAGCAACGGAAGAGATCATCGGCCGCTGGCTCGCCCAGGGTGATGGGCGTCGTGATCGCATCGTCCTCGCTACGAAGGTCTACGGTCTTATGAGCGACGTGCCCAATGACCGCGGCCTGTCGGCCTATCACATCAAGCGTGCATGCGAGGCGTCGCTGCGGCGCATGAAGACGGATCACATCGATCTTTATCAAATGCACCACGTGGATCGCATGGCGCCATGGGAAGAGATATGGCAGGCCATGGAGCAGCTCGTCCAGGAAGGCAAGGTCACCTACGTCGGATCGAGCAACTTCGCCGGATGGCATATCGCCCAGGCGAACGAGATCGCATCGAAGCGTCATTTCCTCGGTCTCGTGAGCGAGCAGAGCGTCTATTCGTTGCGCAACAGGGCGGTCGAACTGGAAGTGATTCCTGCGGCACGCGCCTACGGTCTGGCCATCCTGCCATGGAGCCCGTTGGCAGGCGGCATGCTTTGTGGCATCTTCTCCAGCGACGATCATGTGCGCCGTGCCCGGCCCACCCTCCTCGCAGCGGCCGAGAAGCTGCGCCCGAGCGTCGAAGCCTATGAAGCACTGTGCAGGGAACTCGGACTCGACTATGCCGACGTCGCACTGGCCTGGGTCCTTTCACGTGAAGGGATCACGTCGCCCATCATCGGACCTCGCACGATGGCCCAGCTCGAGGCGAACGTCAGGGCCGCCGATATCGTGCTCGACGAAGTGACGTTGAAGCGTCTGGACGAGATCTGGCCCGGACCGGGCGGGGCCGCGCCGGAAGCCTATGCCTGGTGATTCTAGAGGCGGATCCGCATCAGGCCTACGCAGAGGGAGAGGACGGGACGCTTCGTCGTGAACAGCGTGATGATGTCGCGCGACGAAAGTCCGAGCTCCCATACGCCGCCGAAGAGCGATGCCATGGCGCCGATGGGGATGAAGGTTCCCATGTTACCTCCGCCTCCGAAGCCCGTGCTCACGCGCAGCCATATCAGCGGACGCCAGTCCACGCCGCCTGAGACGATCGGTTCGCCGAGCGATCCTGCGGCACGGTTGAATGGCACGACGGCGTCGATGCCGAAGCGCCAGCGCGAAGTATGATAGTAGGAGATGCCGCCGCGTATGCGGCTGGCCAGTTCCGATGTCGCCGTCGACAGGCCATTCCAACTGAAGAAGTTGCCTTCACCCGTGATCTTCGGTGCTTCCTCGAAGATGTTGTAGTTGTTGAAGCCCGTACTCGATACGCCGTTCAGGATCGTATCCTTCGCGATGAAGACGTTGCCGTCCCATCGCATGGCACCGAGATCCACCACCGATGCGGAGATCGTCCACTTCAGCCCGATCTCCGCGGTGAGGCCGATGTCGAGTCCCCATCCGTTTCCGACGCTGCGGAAGTCCTTGCCGGGAATGAAGGAGGGCGAGACCGCCTTACCGTAGCTGATACCGAAGACAGGACTGAGGGAAGAGCGTGCCATCAGCTGGTGGTCGCGCACTTCCGCGTCCATGTACGCATAGCCCATCAGATACTTGGCAGTTGCACCCGCATAGAGACGGAATCCCGGCACGTCGAGGATCTTGAGACCATACGAAAGCCCGAGCTCACGATACCACGTCATCGCCAGACGCGTGCCTTCGAACAACTGGGCATATGTCTGCGGATTGCGGGCATAGCCAACGGTATCGCCCTTGTAGTTGACGCTGGTGGAATCGAAGTAGTCGTAGTACCTTCCTTCGAATGCCAGGCGGGATGCCGATTCATTGAAGATGAAGGTGCCTGATACACGTTCGTGCACGGTCAGGGCCAGGCCACCCCACTTGTCGGACTGATAAGAGATGGCTACCGGGATGATGTCGGCGCTGAATCGCAGGCCGTTGTCGGCGAAGGCACGTGCGGCCGCGAGCTTCTGTTCCGGTGTGAAGTCGAACGACGAGCTCTGGAAGACGGCATCCCAGAGGTCTCCGCGTTTCAATGCATCGGAATGCGTTGCGAAGCCACCTTCGGCGACGGTGAACGACCAGTTACGCTTCGCCCGGTCCATGCCCCCATCGATGGGCGAACCCATGATGTAGACGTCGAACTCGGGTACGAAGCCAAGATTGGCCGGATTGATACCGACACATTGATAGTCGCTCGCCGTGGCTGTCAGGAATGCCCCGAAGCCTATGCGGGAATAGTCGGCCGCTTCGGTCTGCGCATGCAGCGTGTTCACGCCGACGACGACACAGACGCATGCGACGACGCGCCACAGCATTCGTGAGCGAACCATCATGACGTCATTCTGTCGATCAACTCCGCGATGCGCACGGCCTCCGTGGCTTCCCGTGCCGTGACGGCGATATCGGCGCCGTGCGTGATGCTATCGAGAAAGGCGCGTTGTTCCTCGGCGATGGCATTGACGGGCGGAACCGGCGGTGTGTCGAAGACGATCATGCGATCTCCATGCTGCGTGCTGAGCGTGCCCAATGGTATCTGATGCGACGGATCGAGTGCCGTACCGTCGATCAGCCGATACAGTTCCAGGCCGGGTGCTGCGAGGTCGAGCGAGATATAGCTGTCGCGCTGGAAGACGCGCATCTTGCGCATCGGCTTGGCCGTGATGCGCGAGGCCGTGAGGTTGGCCACGCAGCCGTTCGCGAAGGTGATACGTGCATTGCAGATGTCGGGCGTATCCGTGAGGACGGCCACGCCCGTAGCGTCGACCTTGGTGACTTCGCTGCCGGTGAGCCAGAGAATGAGATCGATGTCGTGGATCATGAGGTCGTGCACGACGCTCACGTCGATGGCCCGTGGCTTGAACGGTGCGAGACGGTGTGCTTCGATGAACAGCGGCTGGACGTCCACATGTGCCAGTGCGCGAACGGCAGGATTGAACCGCTCCACGTGGCCTACCTGAACCACCCTTCCGACGCGTTCCGCTGCGGCGAGAACGTCGAGTGCTTCGGTATGGGTGGCCGTGATCGGTTTCTCGATGAAGCAATGCATGCCCCGTTCCAGGACGTCGAGAGCGAGGCGGTGATGCAAGGATGTCGGTGCCGCGATCGTGACGGCGTCGACGTCCGGCATGGCCTCGAGGGAAGGATACCATGCTGCGCCGTGTTCTGCGGCTACTGCCCGGCCCTTCGTTTCGTCGGGGTCGACGATGCTGGCGAGCGTGACGCCTTCCTGCTGTGCCCAGAGGCGGGCATGAATCGTTCCGAGATGTCCTGTGCCGATGACTGCGATGTTCATGGAGCTGATGGATGTTGACGTTGTTACCGACTCTGTTACCGACTTTTCGGGTGTGCGTTCTTGTAGGCTTCCTTCAGCCGCTCCACGCTGACGTGGGTGTAGACCTGCGTCGTCGACAGCGACGAATGGCCGAGCATCTCGCTGACCGCCGTCAGGTCGGCCCCGTTATCCAGCAGGTGTGTGGCGAAGGTATGACGGAGGATGTGAGGACTTTTCCGTTGTGCTTCCGTAACGGGGCCGAGAACCCTGTTCACGATGCGCCATGCGCTGTTCGGAGTGAGGCGGCCGCCTCTGTCTCCGAGGAACAGTGCGGACTCGTCGCTCGCAGGGGAGAACGAGGCACGCAGTACCTCGTAGGCCGAGATGGCATCGACGGCGGCGACGGTCACCGGGACGATGCGTTCCTTATTGCGTTTGCCCAGGACCCGGACCGTACGCGACGACATGTCGATGTCGCCCAGGTTCAGTTGCAGGGCCTCGCTGATACGGAGGCCTGAACCGTAGAGAAGTTCGCACAGTGCCTTGTTGCGCGCTCCCTTCGGCGTGGAAACGTCGAAGGACGCATACAGTGCGGTCGTCTCGTGTTCCTGGAGGAAGGAGGGCAGCTTGCGGTCGATCTTCGGGCTGGCGACGAGAGCTGCGGGATTGCGCGTGAGATCGCCGCTCCGCACGAAGAAGCGGAAGAGCGCCTTCACGGCGGCGAGCTTCATCCGAAGCGAGCGTTTGGCAAGGTTCCTGTCGTGCAGCCAGCCCAGGAACGGCCTGATATCCGCTTCGGTCAGGTCCTCGATCGCAGGTTCCGCTCCCCACGTCTCCGTGATATAGGCGGAGAACTGTTCCAGGGCCGTTCTGTAGGCGGTGACGGTATGGTCGCTCGCGCCTTTTTCGATCTCGAGGGCAGATAAAAAGGTCCGTATTCCTTCGGGAAGCTGCATCTCACAATATCCGTAAATTGGACGACTATTAAGCCGTTACGCATGAAAGACATCCTTCATTACATCAATGGTTCCCTCGTTCCGTCGGCCGACGGAACGTGGCTCGATGGCGTGAATCCCGCCACGGGCGACGTCTATGCCCGTGTGGCACGTGGGAGCAGGACCGACGTCGAGCGCGCAGTCGATGCCGCCCGCGCGGCATTTCCGCATTGGTCGGGCATGACGGCCCGCCAGCGGTCGGCCATCATGATGGCCATATCACGGAAGATCGGCGAGAATCTGGAAGAGCTGGCGCTGGCGGAAACCAACGATCAGGGGAAGCCGTTATGGCTGGCCAGGACGGTAGACATTCCCCGTGCGGTGGACAACATGGCGTTCTTCGCCACGGAGATCCTGCATACGGAGACGTCGACGCACCTCACCGACAAGCACACGCTGAACTACACGGTTCGGCAGCCGCTCGGCGTGGTGGGCTGCATCTCTCCGTGGAATCTTCCGCTTTACCTGTTTACGTGGAAGATCGCTCCGGCCCTGGCGGCCGGTAACTGCGTGGTTGCCAAGCCCTCCGAACTCACGCCGATGACCGCCTGTCTGCTCGCCGGGATCTGCATCGAAGCGGGGTTGCCGCCCGGCGTCCTCAACATCGTCCATGGTCTCGGACCGGAAGCCGGTGCGGCCATCGTCGATCACCCTGCGGTCAAGGCCATCTCCTTCACGGGAGGAACGTCGACCGGGCGTGCGATCGCGGCCACTGCTGCGCCCATGTTCAAGAAGATGTCGCTCGAGCTCGGAGGAAAGAATCCGACCATCGTCTTCGCCGACGTGGACATCGCCCATACGGCCCGCAACGTGGCCCGGGCGGCCTTCACCAACCAGGGCGAGATATGCCTCTGCGGTTCGCGGATCTTCGTCGAACGATCGATCTACGACACCTTCCGGCAGGCCCTGATCTCCGAGACGGCCCGCTTCGTCGTCGGTGATCCACTCGACGAAGCCACGAAGACCGGGGCGCTGGTCAGCCGCGACCATATGGAGAAGGTACTCTCCTATATCCAGCTCGCCAGGGAAGAGGGTGGAACCGTACTCTGCGGTGGAGAGCGGGTGATTCCGGACGGACGATGCGCCGGCGGCTTCTTTGTGGCACCCACATTGATAGAGGGATTGGATCCATTCTGCCGTGTCAATCAGGAAGAGATATTCGGTCCCGTCGCAACGCTGATTCCGTTCGACAGCGAGGACGACGTGATCACGTGGGCGAATTCCACGCCGTATGGTCTTGCGGCGTCGGTATGGACGAATACGCTGGCCCGCGCACATCGTGTGGCGCATGCCCTGGAAAGCGGTATCGTATGGATCAATTGCTGGCTCGTCCGTGACCTGCGTACGCCCTTCGGCGGCGTCAAGCAGAGCGGTGTGGGCCGTGAAGGCGGAGTCGAAGCGCTCCGCTTCTTTACCGAACCGAAAAACATCTGTCTGCAGATATGAACGAACCCGTCATCATCAATTCCGGGCGTGCACCGGAACCCGTGGGCGCCTATCCTCATGCCCGACGCGTCGGCAACCTCCTTTTCCTGAGCGGAGTGGGGCCACGCGAGCGTGGTACGAAGGTCATTCCCGGTGTCGATCTCGGGGACGACGGCTCGATACGGAGCTATGACATCGAGGCCCAGACCTTGAGCGTTTTCCGTAATGTGCGTGCCATCCTCGAGGATGCGGGGAGCGCATGGGAGAACATCGTCGACGTGACCGTGTTCCTCACGGACATGAAGAGGGATTTCCCCATCTTCAACGGACTCTATGCCGAGCATTTTACGCATGTCCAGGCATGCCGGACGACGATCGAGATCGGCGCACTGCCGACGCCGATCGCCGTCGAACTCAAAGTGATTGCCACCATCGACTGACGGACATGACCAACTTCCTTTGTGCCCTTGTACTGACCCTCTCTGCCGTCGGTGCACTCGCGCAGCCACAGTTGTCCTACATCATTCCAGATATAGGAACGACGAGATTCGGTACCTATGTCGAATTCATCGGCCCGGCCAATCGTAACGGTAACTTCGGTACCGACGGTATCTATCTCAACAATCCGGGAGATGCGGTCCGCATCCGGTGCGTGAACGATGGAGATACGCTGAAGGTCAAGTTCGGACCGGCCGTCGTGAGCTGGAGCGGCCGTATGGTATCGTCCCACATCTACGTGCTGCCGACGATCGTACCGAATTCATCGGACTGGCGTCAGCTCGATGCTGCCTATCGCATTCCGATCGTCGTGGAAGTCAACGGTCAGCGTTCCAATCCCGATACCTTCTACATCGTACGTCCGTTCTCGTTCGGTGACAAGCGCGCATCCGCCGATCGCATCATCGGCGAGGGGGCTCTCGGACAGCGTTCGCGTCGTGGAGCCATGCTCATCGACAGTGCGCTGCTGGCTTCCGGCGCGCCCTATACGATTTCGATGCTCGACCCCGATACGCAGACGCCGGGTAATCAGGCCTTCCTGCCCTTCGTCCTGCTCGCCGTGGGCAACATCACGGGTGCCCCGACGGGTACGGAAATACGTGCCGATGCCAGCGGGCCCAATGGCGGTCCGGGCGGCGGCGGCGGCGGCGGGGGGTACGGTAACGCACCGTTGTTGGGTCCTGGCCAGCAAGGTACCGCCGGTGGAAACGGATATACGGGTGGTGGTCCTGGCGGACGCAATAACAGCGGCGTCAACGGCAGCAACAGCAAGCGTAAACCCGGTATCGGTTCCGGTGAGGACCTTCCGGAAGCCGGTCCCAACACGGTCGGCAGCAAATCATTGAACGGCACGAGTGGCGGCGATTCCGGTCCCGCCTACGAGAATGCGGGTGGCGGCACGGGGCATCCGTTCGGACAGAGCGGCCTCGCCTGCGATGCCCGTACGAGCTGCGATCCTGCGGGACAGGCGGGCGGCGGTAGCGGACATCGCGATGGTCGGCGTGGTGGTGCCGGTGGTTTCGGTACCGACGGCGGTAGCGACAACGGTGCGAACAACGGCGGCAAGACGCACGGTAACGTCAGCCTTATCCCTCTCGCAGGTGGAAGCGGTGGCGCCAGCGGAAATCCTGCGACGCTCGGAGACGTCTCGAGTCCCGGCGGCGGTGGTGGTGGTGGCGTATCGATCCACGCACAGCGTCTGGCCCTGTTCGATGTCTATTCGCTCGGTGCGGCAACATCGCGCCAGGACGTACTCGCAGGATCGGGATCCGGCGGTGGAATCATCCTCGGTACGCGTCTCGACAACGCCGGTATCGGATTCACGAGCGGCCAGGCCTATGCACCCGACGTCACCGGCTTCCTGACCGGTGGCCGTGGCCGTACCCGTTACGACGCACGTGTATCGGTGTCCAATACCTACTATGTAGGGCCTCTGACCGATACGATGATGAATTCGCTGCGCGTGATCCGTCTTACGGGATGGGGGAACGGCAGCGATCTCCAGATCTATACGAAGGGCGAGCATGGTCCGTGGATCGCCGGTCCCCGCGTAAGCGGATACAGCGGCACGTGGAATGCTTCCTTCACGTTGCCCGGTACGGATACGCTCTACTTCATCAGCGTCGCCCAGAACGTTCCGCTGCCGAAGCGCAGCACCTACGAACACGATCCCGACTGGGTATTGTCCCAGTCGTCATGGAACATCGTCCGTATCTACGGCCCGCCCGTCATCGACGCTGCGACATCCGTGAACATGGGTCGCCATCAATGTTCGGGTGACGTGCTGCTCGATACGCTCGTCGTACACAACAGGGGCGAATCTCCGCTCGACATTTCCGGTCTGACCTGGCAGAACAACAACGGATTCCGCGTCATCAGTCCTTCGTCACTTTCGCAGACGATCCAGCCCTTCGATTCGATGGACGTCATCGTCGAGTTCTCGCCGCTGGCCGGACAGAATGGCGCCATCAGCGACATACTCAGCATCGTAAGCAACGATACGAATGCGACGCGCTCGACGTATCGTGTGACCTATACGGCCGACGTCCAGAAGGTCGATCTCACCTATCGCTGGAGCGGTAGCATCATCGATACCCTCGATCTCGGCGTGCGCTGCCTGGGGGCGGGAATCAGCGAGAACGTCGACGTCACCAACAGCGGTACGCTCACCACGACCATCCTTCAGGTCTCATCGTCCAATCCGAACGTCGTCAATGCATCGACGAACGGACCGCTCGCACTGACGGTAGGCAGTACCGGTACGATCTTCCTCACGGGTGTCGTGCGGCAGACGGGCAGTGCTCTCATTCCCGTTCTCGTGCGCGTGGCCGAATGTCCGAATCCGGATACGCTCTGGGTCCGGTTCGAAGGTGTCGATGCCAACCTCACCGTCGTGGGGACCGGTCAGTTCGGTACCATTCGCGTCGGTGCATCGCGTCAGATCCTCATCGAACTCCGTAACGACGGTGCGAGCGATCAGATGGTCGTGCCTCCGCCCGCCGTTCCATCGCCATTCCGCATCGTGGGCATGCAGCCCATGCTTCCAGCACTGCTGAAGCCTGGTACGTCGGTCATCATCACGTTCGAGTATGCGCCGCTGGCGGTCGGATCGCATACGACGGAAGTACGTTTCGTCACGTCGGCCGGTGGCCGCCAGTGCAGCGACACCGCCATCGTCGTCCTTGCCGGCACGGCCGTGCAGGCGAGCCTCGAACTGTCGAAGGAAGCGCTGATCATGGACCCCGTACCGCTCTGCTCGCGTGGAAGCGACAGCGTGACGATCACCAATCGTGGTACGGCCAGTATCCGGTTGCTCTATCCTGCATTTGTCAACGGTCCCGACGCGGCATCGTTCATCGTGCGGACACAGCCGACGGTGGACATCGATCTGCAACCGGGCGAATCCGCGGTCTACGCCGTGGACTTCATTCCATCCGGTGCACAGGACCAGGTGCGGACGGCTATCCTCAGCGTACGTACGGACGATCCAACGCAGGCCCAGATCGACGTTCCCCTGAGCGGCAGGCAGATCCCCATCGCACTGAACGGCCCGGCGTCGATAGACCTCGGCACCTCGCAACTCCAGGTGCCGGTCACGAAGCCTGTCGTCTATACGAACAACACGGCCGCTCCGATCAGCGTCGCAGCCGTGCGGACGTCCGATCCGCAGTTCACCGTCGTACCACAGTCCGTCGTTATCGCACCGGGCGCAGTCCAGCAGTTCGACGTGACCTTCACACCGAACGGGGAAGGATCGCAGTCGGCCGATATCTGGTTCGTCTTCGATGCCCCGTGTGCCGATTCGATCCATCTCACGGCGCGCGGCCAGGGAGCGGTCGGCATGCTGTCGGTACCCAATGCTCTCAACTTCGGCACGCTCTTCAATTGTCAGTTCAAACGTGACAGTGTGGTCTATCTCAATACCAGTGCCGTCGCCGTGGATCTCATCGACGTCGGCATCACCGGACCGGATGCGACGTTGTTCACGATCGAGAATCCGGCCGTCGCCACGGCAACGACCTTGCCTGCAGGCGAGCGCGCCATACTCTACGTGCGATTCGATCCGCGTGCCGTGGCCGATGGATACAAGACGGCGCAGCTGACGCTGCGTGCGCGCATCAACAACCAGCCCACGCGCTTCGTGACGAACCTCAGCGGCACGCGTCAGACGTCGCTGCCCGGAACGTCGCCGTCGGTCGCCTTCGGTTCCATAGACCTTGGTTCGGCAAGCACACAGACGTTCACCGTGCTGAACAACACGACGGTACCGATGCACATCACGGCCGTCACATTGCGAGGCGCTGCCGGTGGTGTCTTCACCGTGACCACTACTCCGGGTGTTCCCGCAACACTCGCACCAGGCGACCGCATGGACGTCATCGTCCGCTTCGCACCGACCGAGCAACGTTCCTATGCCGACTCCATCGTGTTGTCCTTCGATCTTCCGTGCCCGGACGATCGCATCGTTCCCGTGACCGGTACGGGCCGTCTCAATGTCGAAGCCGCCATCATCATGCCGAAGGTTCTGGCCGATCCTGCTGCCGACGACTATTCGTTGCCGGTGAGCGGCCGCGTGGCGATCGGCACGACGATGCTGGAGAATGCGAATCTCAAGCTGACGATACGCTACGGTTCATCGTTCTTCGTCGCCCGACGTCTCTCGACCGGTACGATCACACGCAACGAAGTGATCGGTGGATTCACGTATCTCGATCTCGACATCCCCGGCGTTTCGATCAATACGACGGAAGCGGTGATCACGAACATCATCGGCGACGTCACGCTCGGGCCGATCGATTCCACGGATCTCGAAATCGTGGCGGCCACGATCGTTGCACCGCCTGCCGCTCCCACCGTCCGGCCTGTGAACGGCTGGCTGAAGCTCGACATCTGTCGTGAAGGTGACGATCGTCTCGTACAACGCCGCGGCGCACTGTTCATCGGTACGAATCCGAATCCCGTCCGCGACGTCGTCAATCTCGACGTCGAAGTCTTCGAGCCCGGGGACCATCATATCATGCTCGTATCGTCGACGGGTGAAGTGCTGTGGTCCGAAACATGGCAACACGTCGCCGGAGCTCAGCCGCGGTCGATACGCATGAATGCCCAGACGTTCGGCTCGGGCATGTATCAGATCGTTCTCCAGACACCCACGAGGCGTCGGGTGAAGTCCCTTCTCATCGTCCACTAATCCAGCATCGCACCTCATGCGCCTTCGGCTTTGTCTTCTTCTTATAGGACTCGTCATGGTTGCCGGCAACGCGCCCGCACAATTGACGAGATTGAATGCTGAAACTGGACAGAAGGAAGAGCTTCAGTATTATATCGGTGGTTATGGTGCGTTGAACATCAACTTCCATACGACCGACTTCGGGACGTTACCCGGTATTCCGTCCTGCTGCAACGAATACAACAACAACTCCAAACTGGGCCCGGCCTTCGGCGCACTTGTGGAGATCCCTCTCACGCGTCTGCTGCGTCTACAGTTCCGTGCGGGATATTCGACGTTGAGCGGTACGCTGCTCGCGAACGAGACGATCGGCAACGAACCGGTACTCGACGATGGCCCGGTACCTACGGAACGTCGTCGCGACATCCGTGTCGAGCATTCGCTCGACGCATCCATTCCGTTGATCGTCGCCGAACCGGCATTGTCCTTCCAGGTCTTTGACCTCCTCTGGTTCACCGCCGGTATGCGTGGCGCCTTCGCGATGAAGAAGACCTTCGAGCAGAAGGAGACGCTGGTGTCGCCCGACGGCTATGTCTTCCTCAACGGTACGGCCGTGCGCAATCAGTATGCGGGAGACATCCCCGACGCCAAGACCTTCCATGTCCATGGAATGTTCGGTCTCGGCTACGAGATCGCGACGAAGACGAATCTTCGTATCGTTCCCGAAGTGCGCTACTACCTGCCGCTCCACAAGGTGGCCAGTGTCGACTGGGCCGTGCAGTCGTTCCAGATCGGTGTCGCTCTCAAGTACGGCATCTACGCCCCGGTGGATCCGACGATAAAGAACGATACTATCTACCGCCGCGATACCGTCGTCGTGGAACGCCCCGGCATCCGTGAGGACCGCGTCGTACTCACCGACCGTACGTCGTCGGAGGAACGCAATCGCCAGGGTGATGTGGAGTACCGCGTCGCGACGGTCAAGGAAACGTATACGCGCGAAGTGCCCAAGGCTTACTCGCCCGATATCCAGTTGTCGGCATTCACGACGGACAAGGATGGGGTGGCCGTTCCCGTACGATCGATCCGGGTCCAGGAGCTCGACGTCATCGAAAGCTATCCGCTGCTCCCGCAGGTCTTCTTCCCCGAAGGCAGTGCCGATCTGTCCCAGGCTTCGGCATCGAGACTGACAGCCGACGAGACGCGAGATTTCCGTCCGAACGAACTATCGCGGGACCAGCTCGACGTCTATCGGAACCTGCTCAACGTCGTCGGTTCTCGTATGCGCTCGAATCCGAAGCTGAACATCACCGTTACCGGATGTACCAGCAATCAGGGCGTGGAGCAGAACAACCGTCAGCTCGCGAAGGAACGTGCCGACGCCGTCAAGCAGTATCTCGTTGATGTGTGGGGTGTCGATCAGGGACGCATCGGTACGGCGTCGCGTCTGCTTCCCGCCAATCCCGCGAATCCGCAGAGTGCGGACGGACGGCAGGAGAATCAGCGTGTCGAGATCGCGGCGAACGACCTGTCGGCGCTCGAGCCCGTCGAATTCCGCGACCGTGATCTGACGATCACGCCGAAGGAAGTCAGACTGCGTCCTACCGTGAGCAACGGCGAGGACATCGCATCATGGAACTTCGATCTCAAGCAGAAGGACCGTTCGCTTCTGGCGTCGGAAGACAAGGGGCAACCGCGCGAAGTGACGTGGACTCCGTCCGCGACGGATCGCAATCTCAAGGACGACGGTCCTGTCAAGGCTTCGCTGTCCGTGAATAACGGTCTCGGACAGTCGAAGACGGCGTCGACGGAACTGCCGGTAGACTACGTCTCCCTGCAGACGATCAAATCCAGCTCGGTGGAAGGAAAGCGTATCGAGCGGTATTCGCTCATCGTGTTCGACTACAACAGCGCCCAGCTCAACCCGAGTAACCAGCGCCTCATGCAACGCGTGAAGGAACGGATCCAGCTGGATTCGAAGGTCCGGATCACGGGCTTCGCCGACCGTCAGGGCGAGGCTACCTATAACCGTGAGCTCGCACGTCGCCGGTGTGTCGAGGCACAGCGTGTCCTCGGTATTCCGGATTCGCAGGTCACCATCGACCCGCAGGGCAGCGATCGTCTGCTGTACGATAACGACCGCCCGGAGGGACGATCCTATTCGCGTACCGTACAGATCGAGATCGAGACGCCGACGCGCTGAGCGGAGGAACAGAGCCCGTCGGCATCCCATATCCCGTGGCCGCCGCTATGCGACGGCCTGATGTGAATGCGTGGAAGACGAACCGTTGGGGATCATGTTCGTCGTCGACCATTCTTTCAGCAACCGACGGATAACTACGTGCATGCCGTCGGTCGACGATTCGAGCCATTGCCGACATATGTCGTCGATGATGGAAGGCAGGGAACGCCCCGTTCCCCGCACGAGACGTCCCATCGTGCGCAGCAACGAAACGTCGGCACCGGATAGTGCCGCACCGCGTTCCGTCCTGCGTACGGCCGAACGGATGCAGTACGGTACGTAATCCCTGTTGTCGAGCGCAAGGTGAGTGATCGTATTCACCATGAGCGTCTGACCATGCCAGTACGGATGCGCCGTTCGACCTGCCTGATCGCTCAGGACATCGTTCACCAGATCGAGCGCATCCTTGTAGCGCAATGTCATGAGACATGCCGTCGCCAGCCGTACGTTCCATGCGGCACGTGCTGCCGTCGGTAGAGCGCGCCGCGCATCGGAATGTTCGCGTAGTGCCGTATCCACCACTGCATGTGCATTGATCCCCGCCAGAATGGCCAGGGCGCATTCGGCATCGATGGCCGCGACGCGCGCACGCTGCTTCATGTCGACCGACATGGCTGCGGCTTCGATGGTCCTGGCCAGTGCCGCCAGCATGCGGAGCGCTTCTCCATCGCCGAGACGGAATGCCGTGTCGTTGCATTCCACGATGGCGTCCGTCCAGTCCAGCACGGCCGTGCCGTGGAGATGGGGCGCATGTTGTAGGGAACCGGCGACGTCGCGGATGGCATGACGCTGCCGTTCCGTATCGTTTCGGATGATCGCATGCCGCAGCCCGATACGCAGCCGGCATATACGTGTACGGACAGACGAACGGACCGTATCGTCGTCGGTACGTGTCTCCAGTTCGATCCATGCACAGTCCTCGGAAGGAATCGTCCTGCGGGCATACCATTCGGCAACCCAGGTGGCCGAGCGGGCCAGTACAGACAGTGCATCGTAGGTATCCCGCAGCATATGGATCGCCCGACGTTCTTCCGTCAGTGTCCGTTCGAGCGTCCGCGATGGAACGTCGGGCAACCGTCGTTGCAGACCGCACAATTCCAGGACGATGCCCGGAAGTTCCAGTCGTTGCGCCTGTTGCAATGCCTTACGCAGTCGTCGTTCGGCAACGCCCGTACAGCCGCGGCCGAGCAGGAAGGCTATGGCATCGATATCGCTTCTCATGGTGGCTTCGGGCGAAGCCGAGGACGGAAACCGTTGAAGGCATCCGATGACTTCGTTGATAAGGGTATGTCTGATCACTGCCAGATGCCTGGCACTGACCGTTTCCTTGAAGACGCGGCGAACCGCGTCTTCGTCGTACTGCTTCTGCCGACCCAGCGTCTCGAAGAGCGTCAGGTAGTGCGGCTCCTTCAGATGACGTCGTGCGTGAAGGGCGAATGCCCGTTTCTCAGCCGGCGTCAATGAGCGAATGAGCATGTACAGATCGTCAGTCCTGCCCATGTGCCCTCTCCTTTCGATGCGATCTCCTCCGATACCGCACCAGGTGTGTGTGCCCCACAACTAAGAACAAGGAGTTGTCGATTTGGTTACCGACTGATTCCGTAATGGTATCTTTGGCCCATGCAACGAATCGCTCTTCTCCTCGCCGCCGTCGCCCTCGTCACCTCATGCAAACAGCAGGGAAGACCTGAAGGAACACTGCATCCAGCCAAGGGTGGAAAGTATCACGGTGGTGTATTCCGCGTGAACGAGAACGGCGACCTCAGCTCGCTCGATCCCGTGGCCATCAATGACGTGACGTCGGCCCACATCGCAGAGAACATCTACGACAATCTGCTGTCCTTCGACGAACATCTCGAGCTCGTACCCGAACTCGCGAAGTCGTGGACGGTGTCGGAAGACGGACGTACCTATACCTACCATCTTCACGACGACGTCTACTTCCATGACGATCCGTGCTTTCCTGGCGGAAAGGGGAGAAAGATGACGGCACATGACGTGAAGTATTCGCTGTCGCGTGCCTGCGATTTCCGTGCGAAGACGAAGAGCTACGACTACTTCCGTGGCAAGGTCGATGGCGCCGACGAATACTACGAGTCCACGCACAAGGCGTTCGAACAGGGTGGTGAACCAGGCGTGCGAGGGGTCAGGGGCTTCGTCGTCGTGGACGATACGACGTTCAGCATCCATCTCGTGAAGCCGTTCGCGCCGTTCAGGCATTACGTGGCACTGACGTCGATGGGTATCCATGCACGCGAAGCCGTCGAACACTACGGCCGGAACTTCTTCAAGAACCCTGTCGGTACCGGGCCCTTCGAGTTCGTATCGTGGTCGGATGGACGTGACCTGAGCCTCGTGGCAAACAGGAAGTACTGGAAGTACGATGAAGCGGGCAACAGGCTTCCGCTGCTGGAAGCGGTGCGCTTCACGTTCATGAAGGATGACAAGATGCAACTCCTCGAATTCCAGGCAGGCAACCTCGAAGAGTCGTATCGCATCGCCAATGAATTCTTCGGTGACATCGTGGACGAGAACAAGAAGCCGAAGGGCAAGTATGCGAAGTACAATCTTCTGCATGCCACTGCTGCATCGACACAGTTCTACGGCTTCCTCACGACGGATCCGGTTCTCAAGGACAAGCGTATACGCCAGGCCTTCAATCTCGCCATCGACCGTCGTCGTATCATTCGTTACGTGCTGCGAGGTCAGGCCGCAGGCCCAGCCGAGCATGGCTTCGTACCACCGACGATGCCTGGTTATAGTACGGACAGCGTGAGAGGCTATTCCTTCGATCCCGTCCGTGCCAAACAGCTTCTCGCCGAGGCGGGTTATCCCGATGGAAAGGGCTTGCCCGAAATCACGTTGCAACTCAATGCGGGAGGCGGGCGAAACATTTCCATCGCCGAAGCCATCCAGGGCATGCTCAAGGAAAACCTGAACGTCAGCATCGGCCTTCGCCAGATCGAGTTCGCACAGCACCTTCAGTCCATCGACGAAGGCAAGGCGCCGTTCTTCCGTCTCGGATGGGTGGCCGACTATCCCGATCCCGAGACCTTCCTCAATCTCTACTATGGCAAGCTCGTCCCGAAGGATGGTGGTATCAGTCCCATCAATTCGGTACGATACCAGAACCCGAAGTTCGATGCGCTCTTCGAGCAGGCCCTTGCGACGACGGACGAGGCGAAGCGTATGGAGCTGTACCGCCAGGCCGAACAGATCGCGATCGACGATGCACCCATGCTGCTGATCTTCCATGACGAGGACTATCGCTTCATACAGCCGTACGTCATGGACTATCGTAATAACGCCATGGACAAGCGTCCGTACAAGTACGTCTGGTTCGACCCCTCGAAGATGCCGCAGTGAGAATCCTCGTCATCGGTGGTACGCGATTCATCGGCCGGGCTGCCGTCGGGGCACTGCTGCGGCGTGGTCATGACGTCGCACTCCTCCATCGCGGTCATGCACCGTCTCCGTTCGGAACGGAGGTACGGGAAACGTTCGGCGACAGGAACGACGAGGCTCTTGTACGGCGAACGATGGAGGACGTCCGCCCGGATGTCGTGCTGGACATGGTCGCCCTTGGCGAGAACGATGCGCGCATCGTGGCGCGATCGGCTGCACGGATCGGAGCCTACGTACTTCTCGTCAGCAGCATCGACGTCTATCAGGTATTCGACATCCTCAATGGTCGTGCGCCAGCACCTCCGCTCGTTGGTCCTATGACCGAACAGGCCCCTTTACGAAGCAGGATGTATCCCTACCGCGATGCCGAAGGTATGCCCGACGTCATGCGTACGTACGACAAGATACTTGCCGAGCGTGCGTTGCAGGAGGAATGCGGGGAAGCATGCAGTGCATTACGGCTTCCGATGGTCTACGGTCCGTGGGATAGTCAGCATCGTCTTGCACCGTTGCTGAAACAGATGGAGAGCGATATCCTGCATATGTCCGGACGTCTTGCCCGATGGCGTGCCGCACGTGGCTATGTCCACGACATCGCCCACCTCATGGTCATGATGCTCGAACAGCGTACGTCGGGTATCTATCACTATGCGGAACAACCCGTGCCCGACGAGCTGACGTTCGTACGACGTGTCGCTGCGGCTATCGGCTGGGATGGAGAGATCGTCGTCGATGAACATATGGATGTCGACCAAGGCTTCGTTCCCGAACAGCATCTCGACATCGACAGCACGGCCGTACGCATCGTGACAGGCTTCCACGAAGTCGCGCGTGCCGACGAAGCCATTCGTACGACGGTGGAGTGGGAGAGAGGGCTTTCATCGTAGTCGTGCACTCCTCTGTCGATTCTTCCCGCACGACGACATATCGACCGGTAATTCGATGAATGATGCCGATCGTTTCCATCGAACGGGCATCGAAACGTCGTACCGATACGACGATGTGGATAAGTAATTCGCGATGGACCGAACTACGGAAACACTGTCAAACACATGTTGATGAAGAAGTCATTTGACTTGATGAACACAGTGTATTGACATATGAAGTCATGACCATATACTAACGATGGTTGTCGTTCGATCAAGCAGCGTACGCGATGCATGCGTACGTGAAAGCGTGTATTTCGGGAAGGTAGTTTGGAATCGTTGAGGCGATGCCAGTAGTTTCGCATCGACATGGTGCATGAGCGCATTGCGGACTTTCATACCGCAGCGTTCGTTTTCGGATCAATGGGCAATCAATCGTTATGGCAAGAAGTCTGTTCTGCGGCTGTCTCGCGGCCGCACTGTTCTGTCTCGTCCCTGAGATGGCGACGGCCGGTGATCCATGGACGTCGAAGATCCTGGTCGACATGAACCTGGACTGCGAGCTCGATACGCTCGTGATCGAGAACACGTCGAGCGAACGGGCGATGCTTCTGCGTATCGATTGG